>JBJKSR010000313.1:0-15192 GCA_046703965.1 Gammaproteobacteria bacterium
AAACCCGATCGGCAAGTACATTGAGCTGGCCTTCGCGTGGGCGGCCGTCGGCGACAAGGCCCGTGCCGACAAAGCCCTCTCGGCCGTCATAGCGCACGACGGCAACATCATGCCGCTGCGCATCGCCGACGTGTTCGCGTACCGCGGGGAACGCGACAAGGCCATCGCCTGGTTGGCCAAGGCCGAGCGATTGCACACCCCCGACGTGCAGGAACTGCTTACCCATCCCTTTCTGCTGCGTTACCGGAACGACCCGCGCTTCGTAGCATTGCGTGAAAAGCTGGGGCTGCCCGCGCCCACGGAAGCGCTCGCCACGTCGACGCGGTAGCGATCCGTTAGCGCACGGGGCGCCGATCGGCTAGACTTCGGGTCAGGGAAGGGAGGGACCGGGCCCCGGAAACCATGAGCCTGTGGAGAGAGCTCCGCCGCCGTCACATAGTCCGCATCGCCGCCGCATACGCGGCGACGGCGTGGCTGGTATTGCAGTTGGGCGCCATCGTCTTCCCCGCGCTGCATGCCCCGGGTTGGTGCCTCCCCGTATTGATCGGCTTCGTCGCCCTGGGGTTCCCCGTCGCCCTGGTACTGGCCTGGGCCTTCGAAGTCACGCCCGACGGCGTGCGCCGCACGGAAGCCGAGGGCCCTGACGTAAGCGGCCTGTCCGGCGACCGGCGGCGGGTGGGACAGGCCCTCAATGTCGCCATCATCGTCATCCTCGCGGCAGCCGTAGGCGTGCTGACCTGGCGTCTCACCGCCCGCGACGGCGCCGTCCCCCGTTCCCGCGCAGCGACCATCCGTACGCCCGCGCCGTCGACGGCGATTCCGGCAAAGTCCATCGCCGTATTGCCGTTCGAGAACCTCTCGTCCGACAAGAACAACGCCTTCTTCGCCGACGGCATGCAGGACCTGATACTGACCAAGCTCGCCGACATCGGCGACCTCAAGGTCATTTCGCGCACGTCGACGCTGCAGTACGGCAGCCACCCGCAGAACCTTCGCAGTATCGCGAAACAGCTGGGCGTGGCCACAATCCTCGAAGGCAGCGTCCAGAAGGCCAGGGACCAGGTGCTGATTAACGTGCAGTTGATCAATGCCCGCAACGACAGTCACCTCTGGGCCAAAAGCTACACGCGCACGTTGAAGGACATATTCGGTGTCGAGGGCGACGTTGCGCAGAAAATCGCCGACGCGCTGGATGCAAAGATCACCGCCCCTGAAAAGCGGCAGTTGGCGGCGACGCCGACGGCCGACCCGGCGGCCAAGAATGCCTATATTCGAGGGCGCGCGCTGCTCAGTACGGGGCCCACCAATTCCGGGTTACAGAACGCGGCCCCCGCCTTCCTCCAGGCCGTGACCCTTGATCCGGAATTCGGACTGGCCTGGGCAACCCTGGCCAACGTCGAGTCTCAGCTTTACCGGGCTCACGTGGGTGATCGGCAGGCTCACCTGGCCTTGGCACGACGGGCACTGCGCAAGGCCACGGCACTTGCGCCGGACGCGGCGGAAACCCAGGTTGCGATCGGCCTCCTGCGAATCGGCACACGCCTGGATTACCGCGGCGCGCTTCCCGCGTTTCAGCGTGCGGTCGAACAAGCACCCGGCAACGCAGACGTCATGCTCAACATGGCGCGGGTGCAGGAAGCGTTGGGCCACTGGAACGAAGCCATACGCTATACGAGCAAGGCCGTCAGTCTCGATCCGTTGGATCGCGACACTCTCGTTCGCGCCGCCGACGTGTTCATCGACGTACGCGATTTCGACCGGGCACTTGCCCTGGCGAACCGGATGCTCGCCATCAAGCCCAACGACTCCGTGGCGATCGCGACCAAAGCCGACATCTATCAGGCCGAGGGACGATTCTCGGATGCGGGAAAACTGCTCGCGGGTCTCGATCTGTCGCGGCCGGGCGCCCCCCTGAGCCGCGCCTTCAGAATTTCGGTGCAGCAGCAATTCCTGGTCCATGATTACCCGGCGGTAATACATCTGCTGCGACCATTGGTCGGCCCCGCCTCGACTCTGAACCCGGACTGGAAAGTCGTTTACCAGCCCATGCTCGCGAAGGCCGAACAGCTCGCCGGGCATCTTGGCGCCGCGCGGGACCTGTACCGGGCCCAGGTCGCCGAGGTGCAGACGCTGATGAAGAAAAAGAGCGAGAGCGACCGGTATAGCCAGGCGGTCGCGAATTTCATGCTCGGCGAAGCCGAAGCTGGCCTGGGACACAAGGCAGCCGCGTTGGCAGCGGGCCGCAAGGCCGTTGAACTCAACTCCACTCACGCGGACGCGGCCTTGGGTCCCCTGTTTGCCGAGCACTTCGCCGCGATCGAGGCACGGGTCGGCAAGACAGCGGCCGCGATCGAGACGCTGCGCCACCTCCTGGCAATTCCCTACACCAATCCGATCACGCCGCCCCTGCTCGGGGCTGACCCGCGCTGGAACCCACTGCACGGGATCCCCGCGTTCCGGGCCCTGCTCGGGGACCAGCCGCCCACGCCGGCGAGTGCTGTGAAAGCGGCGGCCAAAACGCCATGAGCGACAAACCGTCGTTTTTTGCCGAGCTCAAGCGCCGTCACATCTGGCGCGTGGCGGTCGCGTACGCGGTAACGGCCTGGTTGTTGCTGCAGCTTGCCGCGATAGTCCTTCCCACCTTTGGCTCCCCTCAGTGGATCTTGAAGGTACTCATCGGCGTCTTTGTCCTCTGCTTCCCCCTGGCGCTGCTCCTGGCATGGGCATTCGAAGTCACGCCGGAAGGCGTGCGCCGTACGGAGCCCACGCACCCGGACGGAGCCGCCGGCCGGCATGGCCGGCGCCGCGCGGGACAGGTCCTGAATGTCGCCATCGTCGTGATCCTCGCGGCCGCGGTGGGGGTGCTCGCATGGCGATTGACCAACCATCGCAACGCGGCCTCGCACACTACTGCCGCAAGGAAAATGATCCGGGCCCCGTCGGCTGCGATACCTGCCAAATCCATTGCCGTGCTGCCGTTCGAGAACCTGTCGGCCGATAAGAGCAATGGCTACTTCGCCGACGGCATCCAGGACCTGATCCTCTCCAAGCTCGCAGAGATCGGCGGGCTTACGGTCATCTCGCGCACCTCGACGATGCGCTACCAAAGTCATCCGGAGGACCTCAAGGCCATCGGGCGCCAGCTCGGTGTGGCCAATCTGCTCGAAGGGAGCGTGCAGAAGGCGGGGAACCAGGTGCTGATCATCGTCCAGTTGATAGACGCCCGGACCGACCATCACCTGTGGGCCAAAAGCTACACGCGCACGCTGAATAACGTCTTCGGGGTCGAGGGCGAGGTAGCGGAGAAAGTGGCCGCCGCGCTCAAGGCGAAGCTCGACCCCGCCGAAGAGGCGCGAGTCGCGGCGGCGCCCACCCACAATCCGGCCGCCTATAATGCCTACCTGCGCGGACTCTCCCTCGAGACCGACACGAGTGCCTACGGTACACAGATGTTGGCCATAGCGGCTGCCTATCGGGAGGCGGTCAAGCTCGACCCCTCGTTTGCCCAGGCCTGGGCCCGCCTGTCCTCTATCGACAGCCAGCTCCACTTCTCGCTCGTCGACTACACGCCGGCGCGCCTTGCCCAGGCCAGGGCGGCGCTGCACCGGGCGCAAGCGCTCGCACCGAACGCCACCGAAACCCGGCTGGCAACGGCCGATTACGCCTATTACGGGCGTTACGACTATGCCGACGCGCTTGCGGCCTACCGCAAGGTCCTGCAGGTTTCGCCCAGCAACGCCTATGCGCTGGCGAGCATTGGCTACGTCGAACGGCGCGAAGGACATTGGCAGCGCGCAATCGACTACATGGAACGCTCGCTGGCGCTCGACCCCCGCAACGTCAACACGTTGGGTGGACTTGGCTGGAGCTACGCCTGCCTCCACCAATTTGCCAAGGCTCGGCAGGTCCTTCGTCGGGCGCTGGCAATCACTCCCGGCGACCCCGATGTCACGGCAACACTTGCCTGGACCTACCAGGTCGAGGGCAAACTCCCCCAGGCAGGGAAAATCCTGGATCACGCAAAGATTCCCCCGAGCGATTGGGGCAACTTCACGGTCCTCGTCTACCAGGCATTATTGACCCGCCGTTACGCCGATGCGAACCGACTACTGAGAACAACGCTTGCCAGCGGGAAAACGCTTTCCGCAACGGCGCGGGGCGATTACTATCGATTCCTCGGCCTAGCCGAACATCTGGCCGGTCATCAACAAGCGGCGCGCCACGCCAATAGGCAGGCGCTCGATGCCTTGCGCGCGGCGCCCGAATCGCCCCTTGTACTCATTACACGGGCCCAGGCACTCGCAAGCCTCGGGCACAAGACCGCCGCATTGACCTCCGCCCGGCAAGCGGAGGCATCGACCCCCGCGAGGCGCGATGCCTTCCAGAGGCCCCGGCTCAAATTTGCGCTGGCGCAAGTGCAAATACTTATCGGCGACAAGTCCCAGGCAATCGCGACACTGCGGCAGCTCCTGGCAATGCCTCCCGGGAGCGTGGGCTCCATGTTGATGACGCCTGCCCTGCTCAGGATCGAACCCCTATGGGATCCGCTGCGCAACGAGCCCGCCTTCCAGGCACTACTAAAGCAATACCCGGTTGTGCCGGCAAGCACTACTGAGGCCGCGAAAACAGCGCCGTAAACTCATATTCCGTCATTTCATCGGACGCCGGAATACAGCAAGAACTCGAATCCCGACGAACGGTGGGCATACTCCATTGCGGCTGGTACCTGCTTTCGCAAGCATGACGAGGGCTTGACACGTCGGGGTTGCAGTCGCGATCCATGATGAGAAAATAGGAACATTGGAGGGACGGGATCAAGGCATGGTCAGAACCGAGACACCGGGACTCGAGCTGGGCGCACAGGCGCCGGACTTCGAGCTGGCAGGTACGGACGGCAGAACGTATACGCTCGCCGACGTGAGCGGCCCGAAAGGCACGCTGGTGATGTTCATCTGCAACCACTGCCCGTACGTGAAAGGTTCCGTCGAGCGCATCGTGCGCGACTGCAGGGAACTGCAGGCGCTGGGCGTCGGTTCGGTGGCGATCATGTCCAACGACACGACGACGTATTCCGCCGATTCCTTCGACAACATGAAGCGCTTCGCCGCCGACCACGGTCTGCCGTTTCCCTACCTGATCGACGAAACCCAGGAGGTCGCCCGCGCTTACGGCGCCGTGTGCACCCCGGACTTCTTCGGCTACAACGCCGACGGCAAATTGCAGTACCGCGGCCGCATCGACTCCGGCGGCCCGGGCGAACCGAGGCCGGGTGCGAAGCGCGAGCTGTTCGAGGCCATGAAGCAGATCGCCGAAACCGGCCGGGGACCGAAGGAACAGATCCCGAGCGTCGGCTGCTCGCTCAAGTGGCGCTGAGCCCGGTTCAGGCCTCCACGACCGCGGCGCGTCCCAGTTCGGCGGCACCGATCACGCCCGAATCGTCCCCCAGCTCGGCCACCACGAACTCGAGGTCGGGATTGGGCGCCATGATCCACGGCATGGCCGCGCGATGGACCCGTTTCGCCAGCGAGTTCCCGAGCTTCTCGGCCATGCCGCCTCCGATCACGACCCGCTCCAGATCCAGCACGTTGAGGACGGAGCCGATCCCCACGCCGAGCGCCCGTATGCCCTGCTCGAACACCTCGCTCGCAACGTCGTCGCCGTCGTCGAGGGCCTTGGCCCACACCTTGGAGGTTGGCCTCCGCTTATCCTCCTCGTCCTCGATCTCGAACAGGCTGGTCTTGCGTCCGGCGTCCCGGAGCGCCTGCACAGTTTCGCTCATCCGTTCCCGGCCGGCATAAGCCTCCACGCAACCCCGCCGCCCGCAACCGCACAGCGCGCCGTCGGCGCGCACCACGACATGGCCGATCTCCCCGGCCGAGCCCAGGCTTCCCGTGTACGGCCGCCCGTCGAGGATCAGGGCCCCGCCGATGCCGGTACCCATCCAAACGCCGAGCACGTGGCTGCAGCCCTTGGCTGCGCCCGCCAGCCATTCGCCGAGCAGCCCGACATTGGCGTCGTTGCCGGGTGCAACGGGCATCCCCAGCGCCTTGCGCAACTTCCCCACGAAGTCAAAGTCGGCGTCCCAGTTGCCCAGATTGGGCACCTGCACGATCGTGTCCCCGTCGACCGCCCCGGGGATGCCGATACCCGCGGCCAGCGGCTTCTCGTCCAGGGACTCGATCAGTTCGACAATGGTCTTCACGACGGCCTTCGGACCGGTCTTGGGGGTGGGCTTCTTTGCCCGGTCGACGACCTCGTAGTCGTCGTTGACCAGTCCGACCTCGATATTGGTGCCGCCGATATCCACACCCGCCGTCAGCATGACAGCCTCCTTGCGCAAGCGATTCAAAAGCAACTCTCTTGACCCGATTGTACGCCTGCCCCGAAGACCGGGTTCCCCGGCCCGGGATCAATGGACCATGCAACACCTCGGGCTCAGTCCGACGGGGACGAGTCGCCCAGCTTCGCCTGTTGCAGGTCGAACTTGAACGGGCAGTAAGGCAAGTAGGAATATGATCCGCTGGGTCTCTTCGAATACGGTTTTCCCGTCATTATCGTCTGCAGTCCCTCCGCCATGGCCTGCGCCATCGCATAGTAAGCGGCCTGGTTCACGCGCGCCTCTTCGCTCCCCAGACCCGGGAACCACAACGGGTTCCGCCCGCCCCACGCGGCGCCCTCGAAAACCCCGCTCCCCGCCGCAGGCTTGCCGCCATTCAATCCCGCGAGCTTCATTTTCACGCAGACCGCCGCGGAGAAAAATCCAAGCCCCTGGCCGACCACGTTATAGGCGATATTCTCCAGCGACACATGGACGACCGTACACGTGGCATTCCCATTCCCGTTCGCAATGTCCAATTTCCATTGCCGTTGCAGTCCATGGATGACGGGCACCACCAGGTCGGCATAAGAGAACTCGAAGTAGCCGCCGGCGTGCTTGATCGAAGGCGCACCGTCGTACGGCATGCGATAAAACCCGTAATTATCCCGGTCGGCGACCAGGTTGACGCAGGCACCGCCCAGCTCCGGCGGCGTGATATCCGCCGCTGCCTTGTCCAGATAATGCCGGTTCCATCGCCAGTGCCCGACTTCCGCCGCACAGCCCGAGAGCGCCACCAGCGAAAACGCACCCAATACGCACATACAGGCATTCTTGAACGTGCTCATGGCTCCATCCCTGCAAGCCAACCCCTGTCCCACGACCGACTATATTGGAATTGCCGCCTCGATCGGCCATTCATTTGCCCAGTTCGGCAACTACCCCTTCCCCTTCGCCTCGCTGAATGAAGGCTCCGCGGGTTCCGTCACGGCCTGGTCGCGTTCCCAGCCCTCGTGCTGGAGCGTCATGGATTCGATGGCAGTAGATGTCTCGTTGGCATCGAGGTCGCCGAGGGCGATGTATTCGGACGGCCAACAACGGTACACCTTGAAAGCCATTACCACCTGGCCGGCCTCGTTCTGGAGCTCGACGACGATGTCCTTTCGGAAATCCTTCAGGGAGACTTCCGCGCCCGCGCCACCCTCACGGTTCCAGACCTTGTATGCCCACGCCTCGAACTCGGTGTCGTGCGTCCGGCCGCGGCTGAGCACGATGGGTTCGTAGGCCGTCTGACCCGGCGAGCGCCGCTGCAGACTCGGGTCACCGCCCTCACGGTGGGCGACAACTTCCGTCGTTCGCTTCAGGGCGCTGACTTTGTCGATGCCGGCCACGTAGCGGCCGTCCCACTTCACGCGGAATTTGAACTGTTTGTACGGATCGAACCGCTGCGGGTTCACTGTAAATTCAGGCATGTTGTCCTCCCATCGGCAGGCATCTGAAAATGTGCCCGTTCACCGGATATATCACCCGCCCCATGCGGGCATTGCAAAATATACCACCGGAACTACGCTGCAGATAACTGTTTACAGGCCCCGATTTGTGGACTATGTTTCAGGTGATCGATGCGTTCCCACAAGGAGATCCCCGATGAAGTCCGAAATCTTCTGGCTTTCCATAACGGCGATGATGACGGGCGTCATGTTCGTCCCCTACATCCTGGACCGCTTCATGGTCCGCGGCATCATGGGTACCCTCGCCAATCCCGGCCCCGACGACAAGCCCCAAAGTGCCTGGGCCCAACGCGCGCAGCGCGCCCACATGAACGCCGTGGAAAACCTGGTGGTCTTTGCCGCCCTGGTAGCCGCGGCGCTGTTCGCCGGCGTCAATACCCACCTGGCCGTGCTCGGCTGCATCATCTACTTCTGGTCACGCGCCGCTCACTACGTCGTCTACACGCTGGGCATCCCCGGCCTGCGCACCCTCGCCTTCCTCGGCGGCGTAGCCGGCGAAGTGCTGATCGCCATCGCGCTCATTCAGGCGATGTAGCGAAGAGCACCGGAACCTGCAGAAAGCGGGAGTCGCCCGGCTCCCGCTTTCTATATACCAGGCCCGGATAGAGAGAACGTGGTCTATCCCGGATTATTGCCATCGGGAAAGGTGCGCACAGGGAGTCTATCGCGGTTGAAGCCGCTCCTACAAAAGGAAGTGTGACGATATTGTCAGGCGGTCAACACTCGATGACGTTGACGGCCAGTCCCCCCAGCGACGTTTCCTTGTAGATGCTTTGCATGTCGCGGCCGGTGGCGCGCATGGTGGCGATGACTTCGTCGAGGGACACGCGGTGGGAGCCGTCGCCGTGCATGGCGAGGCGCTGGGCGTTGATGGCTTTCATGGAGCCCATGGCGTTGCGTTCGATGCAGGGGATCTGCACCAGGCCCTTGATGGGATCGCAGGTCAGGCCGAGGTTGTGTTCCATGCCGATCTCGGCGGCGTTTTCGATATGAGCATTGCTGCCGCCCATGGCGGCGGTGAGTCCGGCGGCGGCCATGGAGCAGGCCACGCCGACCTCGCCCTGGCAGCCCATTTCGGCACCGGAGATCGAAGCGTTTTTCTTGTAAAGCATACCGATGGCGCCGGCGGTGAGCAGGAAGTCGATGACGCCCTCTTCGGTCGCGTCCTCGACGAACCGCACGTAGTAATGCAGCACCGCCGGGATGATGCCCGCCGCACCGTTGGTGGGCGCGGTGACCACTCGGCCGCCGGCGGCGTTTTCCTCGTTCACGGCCAGGGCGAACAGGTTCACCCAGTCCATGACGTCGAGCGCGTTGCTCTTGCGATTGGAGGCAAGCTTGTCGCGCAGTGCCGGAGCGCGGCGGATGACGCGCAGGCCGCCCGGCAGCGTGCCCTTGGTGGTCAGCCCGCTGTCCACGCAATCCTGCATCACCTGCCAGATGCGGAGCAGGCCCTCGCGGGTCTCTTCCCAGGGGCGGTAGCTGTTCTCGTTCTCGCGCATCAATACCGGAATCCGCAGGCCCGCTTTGTCGCACGCCTCGAGCAGCGCCTTCGCATTGGAGAACGGGTGCGGGACTTCGTGGTGGACGTCACCGCCATCCGGCTCGTCGCCACGCAGGATGAAGCCGCCGCCGATGGAATAGAAGTCCTCCGCGAAGACTTCCTTGCCGCCGGCGTCGAGCAGGCGGAAGCGCATGCCGTTGGTATGGCGCGGCAGCCGGTCCTTGCGGTGGAAGACGACGTCGGCCTTGGGATCGAAGTCGAGTTCATGCTCGCCGAGGAGTCTGATCTTCTTCGTTTCCTGGATGCGTTCGATGGTCGGGGCAATAGTCTCGTTCACGACCTTGTCGGCCTCCTCGCCCGCCAGGCCGAGCAGGATCGCCTTGTCCGTGCCGTGGCCCTCGCCGGTGAGCGCGAGCGATCCGTACAGGTTCACCTCGACGCGGGCCGTCTTGTCCAGTGCGCCCGCGTCCTTCGCGTCCAGCAGGAACTGGCGCGCGGCGCGCATCGGGCCGACCGTGTGCGAACTGGACGGGCCGATGCCGATCTTGAACAGGTCGAATACGCTGATGTTCATCCACACATCTCCGTTTCCGCCACCCCGGATCTGATCCGGGGTCCAGTTCGATTTTGAATCCCGGCCCTGGCCGGGATTCGTTTTCCTACTGGATTCCGGATCAAGTCCGGAATGACGGGTTCGATTCGGTTAACTGGCGACGCCTGCGGCGGCACTCAACCGGTTCATGTTAAGGCTTTCGGCAAGTCGCGGACAACTCTTGGTTCGTCGCCCCGGCTCAGGCCGGGTCCCGGTTTGACCTTGTATCCCGGCCCATGGCCGGGATACTCTTTCTCACTGGATTCCGGCCTGCGCCGGAATCACGATGTCTTGGTTCCAGCGCCGTAGGTTGGACTTTCTCCGTCGCCCCGGACTCGATTCGGGGCCTAGTCGGGCTTTGTATCCCGGCCTGGGGCCGGGATTCGTTTTCCCACTGGATTCCTGCTTTCGCAGGAATGACGCGTATGGGAATGGATCCCGCCGGGCGGGATTCATATTCGGACTGGGCCCCGGCCTTCGCCGGGGCGACGAGTCGGGGCCTTACTCGTCGAGGGCCAGGAGGCTGGCGTTGCCGCCTACGGCCGCGGTGTTGACGGTGAGTGCCTTCTCCGTGGCGAAGCGCGGCAGGTAGTGCGGGCCGCCGGCCTTGGGGCCGGTGCCCGAGAGGCCGCGGCCGCCGAAGGGCTGCACGCCGACCACCGCGCCCACCATGTTGCGGTTGACATAACAGTTGCCGGCGCCGGCCACGCCCGCAAGGCGCTCGGCCTCGCCGTCGATGCGGCTGTGCACGCCGAAGGTCAGGCCGTAACCGGTGTCGTTGATGCGGCGCATGAGCGCTTCCAGGTCGCGCGACTTGAACCGCACCACGTGCAGGATGGGCCCGAACACCTCGCGTTCCAGCACCTCGATACCCGGGATTTCTACTGCGAGCGGGGCGACGAAGCTGCCGTCGGCGCAGGCCGCGGGCAGTTCACACTGACGGATCACCTTGCCCTTTTCGCTGATCGCCGCGCTGTGCTTCCGGAGCACCTCGCGGGCATCGTGGTCGATGACCGGCCCGACGTCGGTGGCAAGCAGGCCCGGATCGCCGATGCTGAGCGTCTCCATGTACCCTTCGAGGATCTCGAGCACGCGCGGTGCGATCTCTTCCTGCAGGCACAGCACGCGCAGGGCCGAGCAGCGCTGGCCCGCGCTGTGAAAGGCCGAGGAGACCACGTCGATCACCACCTGCTCGGGCAGCGCGGAACTGTCCACGATCATCGCGTTCTGGCCGCCGGTCTCGGCGATCAGCGTGGCGATGGAACCCTCGCGCTCGGCGAGCGTGCGGTTGATCGAGCGCGCGACCTCGGTGGAGCCGGTGAAGGCGACGCCCGCAATGCGCGGGTCGGACACGGCGGCGTGGCCGATGCGCCCGTCGCCCGGCAGCAGGTGCAGTACCTCCCCCGGGATGCCGGCCTCGTGCAGCAGGGCGATCACGCGGTGGCCGATAATCGAGGTCTGCTCGGCGGGTTTGGCGATCACGGTGTTGCCCGCGGCAAGCGCGGCCGTGACCTGGGCGAGGAAGATCGCCACCGGGAAATTCCACGGGCTGATGCAGACGAACACACCGCGCCCGTGCAGGGAAAGCTCGTTGCGCTCGCCGGTCGGGCCCGGCAGTCGCACGGGTTCGGCGAACTGCTTGCGGCACTGCATGGCGTTGTAGCGAATGTGGTCGATGCCCTCGCGCACCTCGGCGATGCCGTCGGGAATGGACTTGCCCGCCTCGCGCACGCACAGCGCCATGAACTCCGGCATGCGCTCCTCGAGCAGGTCGGCGGCCTTGTCGAGCAGGCGCGCGCGCTCTTCCGGCGGCGTGGCGTCCCAGCGGGCCTGGGCGGAGGCCGCGTGGCCGATCGCCTCCCCTACCAGGGCCTCGTCGGCATCGATCACCTCGCCGACTTTCCGGTTGTTGTTCGCCGGGTCCGGCACGGCACGCGCGTTGCCCTGCGTGCGTGGCTCACCCGCGACGATGGGCACGGCTTTCCACGGCTTTTCGATGGCCCGGCCCATCGCCTCCTGCAGGTCGGCGAGCACGGCCTCGTCGGCAATGTTGACGCCCTTGCTGTTGCGGCGGTCCGGCGCGAAGAGATCGGCGGGCATCACGATCTTCGGGTGGCGCTTGCTCGCGTTGGCCTCGGCCTTCGCCAGCGGGTCGGCGATGATCTCCTCGACCGGCGTCTTCTCGTCGCTGATGCGGTGCACGAACGACGTGTTCGCGCCGTTCTCCAGCAGGCGCCGCACCAGGTACGGCAGCAGCTCGCGGTGCGCGCCGACCGGGGCGTACACGCGGCAGTGTCGGCCCGCGCCCTCGCCGCCGAGCACTTCGCCGTAGAGTGCCGCTCCCATGCCGTGCAGACGCTGAAACTCGTAGTCCGTGCGCTCCCCCGCCAGCTCGATTACCCCCGCGATGGTGTAGGCGTTGTGCGTGGCGAACTGCGGATATAGCGCATCGCCCGCCGCGAGCATCCTGCGCGCGCAGGCGAGGTAGGCGACGTCGGTGTTGATCTTGCGCGTGAACACGGGGTAATCGGGCAGGCCCTCGATCTGGGCGAGCTTGACCTCGGTATCCCAGTAGGCACCCTTGACCAGGCGCAGCGGAATCCGGCGGCCGACGTCCCCGGCCAGGGCGGTCAGCCAGTCCACCACCGCCGGCGCGCGCTTCTGGTAGCACTGCAGCGCAAGGCCGAAACCCTCGTAGCCTTCCAGAGCCGGATCGCGGTAGACGGCCTCGACGATGTCGAGGGAAAGGTCCAGGCGATCCACTTCCTCGGCGTCCACGGTGAGGCCGATGCCGGCGGCCCTGGCGTCGGTCGCCAACGTCCGCAACCGGTCGACGAGCGCGGGCAGCGCGTCCGCGCGGCGCGCCAACTCGTAGCGCGGGTAAAGCGCCGAAAGCTTGACCGAGATGCTGTGGGCGTCGGAAATGTCGGCGCTGTCGCCGCGGGCGGCGCCGATGGCCTCGATCGCGGATTCGTAGGCCTCGAGATAGCGCTGTGCATCCGTCTCGGTCAGCGCGGCCTCGCCCAGCATGTCGAAGCTGTAGCGGTAGATCCGGTTCGCCTTCTCGTCGGCACGCTCCAGCGCCTCCCTGATGGTGCGGCCCATCACGAACTGGCGTCCGAGCATGCGCATGGCCTGCTTGAGCGCGGTGCGCACGATGGGCTCGCCCGCCCGCTGCGTCATGCGCTTGAAGAAGGCGGCCGGGTTGCGACGGGTGTCGTCGTCCAGGCGCACCAGCTTGCCGGTCAGCACCAGGCCCCAGGTGGAAGCGTTGACGAACAGCGAACCACTCTCGCCGAGGCGCTCCGACCAATCGCCGCGCGAGAGCTTGTCGCGGATGAGTTTGTCGGCGGTGTCCGCGTCGGGGATGCGGATCAGCGCCTCGGCGAGGCACATAAGCACGACACCTTCTTCCGAGGACAGATCGTAGTGGTGCAGGAATTCCTCGACGCCGCTCTGGTCGCTGGACTGCCTGCGCACCGCCTCGACGAGGCCGCGGGCCCGTTCGCTCACCCGGCTGCCGGCGTCGGGCGCGAAGCGCGCCTCCTCGATCAGGCGGGTGACCATCTCGTCCTCGTCGGCGAGAAACAGCCGGTTAATGGCCGCTCGCAGGCCCTGGGGAACGGGCGCCGGGCCATCGTAGACGAACCCCGGAAACTCGGGCTTCATGCTTTCTGCGGTTCGCGCCATGGGGCACCCGTGGAATCAGTTGCCCCTATTGTAAATCCTGGCCCCAGACGCCCGCGCAACAGGAGACTTCACGATATCGGCCAGGCGGCAGGTTGCGCCGCGGATACGGAGTTACCGTTTCCCGTCCTTCTTCGTACCTTTCTTATAGACATATCGATGGACGGCCTTCACTTCCCCGTGATCGATTATGTAATCCACGGAAGGCTTGCCGTCCCTGGTCACCCGCAGAACGTAGCTGGAGCCCGTCGGCGGCAACTTGTGCAGCAGCGTCATCAGAGCGCCGCGGTTTATCCGTAGCTGGTTCGTGTAGTTGGCGATCAACATCGGCACCTGGCCGCTGTCGATGGCCGTGCGCAAGCCGTTGACCAGGTGCCCTTTGGCGTCCGTGTACGACCGGTAGTTGACGCCGCCGTTCGTCATGGCTATCTGGGTCTGCCTGGCGAGACCGAAGTATTGGCCGTTGGTCATGCAGCTCAACGTCTGGAAGTGCGACGCCATCTGGTACCTGAACCGGCACACGAGCTTGTTGCGGTCCGCCCATTTCGAGGACCACGACCGGTGGATGGCCGCTTTCACCATCTGCAGGTAGAGCGGCATGATCAGCCGGTGCCCGTTGACCACGATGCGGCTCAACTGGACGGTGCCCTCCGACACCGTGTACGTGGTCGACGGCGGCGGAGCCGATTGCATGCCCGACGCCATGTAGGCCCGGGCGTTCGAAACGCTCGCCAGGGCCAAGCCTGCGCCCGCGCAAGCCATTGCAATTCCGCGAAATCCTGACATGGTTGCTCTCCTGGAACGGTCCATCGTCTTTATAAGACTGTTTTTGAATTTGCGCAAGATGAAAACACCTTCGGGATAGAATGCGGACATGATCGAGGATACCTTCGCGGATAACGACATATTCACCGTCTCGGCGCTGGTGGGCGCGGCGAAGCGGCTGCTGGAAGGCACCTTCGGCACCGTTGCCGTGGAGGGCGAGATCTCCAACCTGGCCCGGCCCCGCTCGGGTCATGTCTACTTCACGCTCAAGGATGCCGACGCGCAACTCCGCTGCGCCCTGTTTCGCCGCGAGGCCCAGCAACTGGACTTCGTACCGGCCGACGGGATGCAGGTGCTGGCCCGCGGGCGCGTATCGATCTACCCGGCGCGGGGCGAATTCCAACTCTACGTATCGAGCCTGGAGGAAGCCGGGCTGGGGGCCCTGCAGCGGGCCTTCGAGGCGCTCAAGAAGAAACTCGGGGAAGAGGGCCTGTTCGACCAGGCCGCCAAGCGCCCACTGCCGCGGTTCCCGCGCCGCATCGGCGTGATCACCTCCCCCACCGGGGCCGCCTTGCGCGACATCCTGAACGTGCTCGGGCGGCGCTACCCGGCGGCCGACGTGCTGATCTACCCGACGCAGGTGCAGGGCGCGGGCGCCGCCGGGACCATCGCCGGTGCACTCGCGCGGGCCAGCGAGCGGCGCGACTGCGACGTGTTGATCCTGGCCCGGGGCGGCGGCGCGCTCGAGGACCTGTGGTCCTTCAACGAGGAGATCGTGGCCCGGGCGATCCGTGCCTCGGCCATCCCGGTGATCAGC
>JBJKSR010000314.1:0-2866 GCA_046703965.1 Gammaproteobacteria bacterium
CAGTTTGCCTTTATGGCGTAGAAGATGCGGCGCGGCGCCGTCAACGCCTTCAAGGCGTTTGCGCGGTTGCGTACCGTCTCGGAGTCGTATACGTAGCAAGGGCCATGCTCTGTTGCCAGGTCGACCAGGCCGGACCGGCGGTTTCGCCACCAGGGCGGGGCCGGGGCGGTAGCGGCCGGCGGTGAGCACAGGGCATTCCAGGCCGGGCCGAAGGCCGTGTCCTCGCTGGCGGCGCTCACGAGCAGGGCGTGCAGCTGCGATACCAGGCGCGGGGCGTCGCTTTCATCCACCACGAAGGTGACGTTGAGATCGTTCGAGGCCTGGCAAACGAGATGCACGCGGTGATCCGCGAATATCTCCAGCAGCGGGGCGATGCGGTGAAGGTTCGCGCGGATGCGGTGCCCTACGAGGCTGATGGCGGCGCAGTTCTCCGTTTTGCCGACGGTGCCGAAGGCTGCGAGTTCCGTCTGAACGGCGGCGATGCGTTCGCCGGCCAGGGGGTTGTCGGCGGCATCCAGGGTCAGCGTGATGCTGGTTTCCGACGTGGAAATCATGTCGAGCGAGAGATGATGCCGCTTGAAGCAAGCGAATACATCCGCGAGAAAGCCGGCTTGTTGCCACATGTCGGCCGTTTCCAGCGTCAGCGTCGTGATGCCGAGGCGGCTGCAGACCGCCTTGAGGCGCCCGTCCGGCTCTACGGCCCGGGCATGGATATGCGTGCCCGGCAGTTCCGGCCTCGGGGTGTAGCGGATCGTCAGTGGAATGCATGCTTCCCGCAGCGGCCGAATGCAGTGGGGATGCAGGGCGCGGGCTCCGGCAGCGGCGATTTCCAGGGCTTCGTCGTAGGTCAACTGTTTGAGCAGGCGCGCCGTCGGCAGGCGGTGGGGGTCGGCCGTGAACAGGCCCGGAACGTCCGTCCATATCTCGAGTGCTGCGGCCCCGATCTTCGCCGCCAGGCAGGCTGCGGACGTGTCCGAGCCGCCTCGGCCGAGCACTACGGTTGCGCCTTCTGCGTCGCTCGCCACAAATCCCTGCGTCAGGACGACCGGTGCGCATTTCCGGAGCCGTCGGACCACGTCCGAATCGGGCGCATGGTCGCAGTTGGCGGAGAGATAGTGCCGTGACGGATGCTGTCCGGGTTGGGCCCGGGCGTGCAGCAGGGTGCGCACATCGATGGCGTCTACCGACAGACCCCGACTTTCGAGAAAGGGTTGCGCCAGCGTACTCATGAGGAATTCACCGGAGCCGAGCACACGCGCACGTCGATCCGGGGAGGCCGCCGGACCTGCCGCCAGCAATGCCTCCACTTCACCGAGTCGATGCCGGAACGCGTCCGGTATCCCGATGCCCAGCTCCTGGGCGAGCGCTTCGTGCCGGGCGGTTATGTCGGCGAGTATGCCGGCCTGGTTCCGCTGGTCGAGGCTTCCCGCGAGGCCCTCCAGCAGGTTGGTAACACCGGCGAGCGCGGAATGCACGATGACGACGCGCAGGCCGTCTTCGAGCGCTCCGTTCAGGCGCTTGACGACGTTATCCCAGTATTCCCTGCGCGAAACGCTTGTGCCGCCGAGCTTGACGACCAGCCATGGAACTTGCATGAGATATCTCCTTGCTCTCATGCAGCGGTCGGCCGATACGAAACACCCGCATCGGAATGACCGCTGCGGGTGTGTGGAATGAGGGGGCTTGTCAGTAAATCAGGTTCTGGCCGGCCACCGTTAAACCACCCGCACGCAGTCGCGCGGGCTTCGTCTTCTTTGCCGGGACCTGAATCGTCCTTTGCATAATATGCAACTATATTCGACGCCGGCGGGGGTGTCAATCACTTTGAGGAGCGGGGAAGGATTGGCCGTCGGCCGGCCCCTGTTGCGTTTCCGGCGGCGGTTCATTAATATGTCGCAACGTATTAACGTATTAATACATTATGAAGCGCAGAAATCTTGAGCCGGAGATTTCAAGGGACAAGGCGGAGCAAGGCCTTTGCCGGGCATTGCTGGCACTGAAAAAGCCCGAAGACATGCGCGCCTTCCTGCGCGATCTGTGCACGCCATCGGAGCTGGAGGCGTTGGTGGATCGCTGGAGTGTCGTGCCCCTGATCCTGGAAGGAATCCCCTACCGGGAAATTCACGAGCGAACGGCCGTCAGCATCACGACCATCGGCCGGGTCGCCCGATTCATCAACCAGGGTAACGGCGGCTATCTGGCGGCCGCGGCGCGTTCCGGACGCAAAAGCCCGAAGCGGGGCGCGGCGAAATGACCTTCGCGGAGGACCGCCTGCGTATCGCGGTGCAAAAATCGGGCCGGCTCAGCAGTGCATCCCTGGCGCTGCTCAAGCGCTGCGGCCTGGAATTCCGGCAAGGCGGTGACAGCCTTTTCTGCCTGGGCGAAACCCTGCCCATCGATCTGCTGAGGGTGCGGGACGACGATATCCCCGGCTTGATCGCGTCCGGGGCCTGCGATCTGGGCGTGGTGGGACGCAACGTGTTGAATGAGGACGCGCTAAGCCGGCTCGGCGACACCCCGTTTCAGGAATTGCGCGCGCTCGGTTTTGGTGCCTGCCGCCTTTCGATCGGTGTGCCGGTCGATGAGCCGTGGCAGGGGCCGATGCATCTCGCCGGCCGCCGGATCGCCACCACCTATCCCAACCTGCTGCGTGCCTGGTTGCTGGATCAGGGTGTCGACGCGACGGTGGTGACGTTGTCGGGTTCGGTGGAGATCGCTCCCCGGCTGGGCACGGCAGACCTGATCTGCGATCTGGTGTCCAGCGGCGCGACGTTGAAGGCGAATCATTTGCGCGAGGTTGCCGTGGTCATGGAGAGCGAAGCGGTTCTGGCAGCGTCTCACCGTGCATCTGCCGGCGAGCGCCGTA
>JBJKSR010000315.1:0-7806 GCA_046703965.1 Gammaproteobacteria bacterium
GGCCCCAGACCGCGCCACGAAAGCGAGATCCTGCCGAGCGTCACCGGCGCACCCAGTTGCGTGACCACCATGTGCACGATCTCGTCGTGGTAGCGCGGCACGTTGTTGGCCACCACGCGGAACAGCCCGACCAGCAGGGCGGCGAGGATGATGATGGCCGCCACCATCCCCAGCGACCACTTGAGGGGGCGCCGATGGGGTCCGTGCGTGGCGAGCCTAGAGTGGAATGACATCGAACTGTCCGGGATGGTACTGGGCTTCGACCTGCAGGCGCACGGTTCGCCCGAGCGCGGCCGAAAGCTCGGCGAGATTGGTCGACTCCTCATCGAGCAGCAGGTCGATCACCTGGGCGGGCGCCAGAACCAGGTATTCGTTGGCGCGGTACTGGCCATTCAGTCGCATCAGTTCACGATACAGGTCGAAGCACACGCTTTCCGGCGTCTTGACCGCGCCGCGGCCTCCGCAATGCGGGCACGGCTGCATCATGACGTGCTCGAGGCTTTCGCGGTTTCGCTTGCGGGTCATCTGCACCAACCCCAGCGAGGTTATCTCACCCACCACGCACCGCGAGCGGTCCGACGCCAGTTCACGCTTGAGCGTTTCCAGCACCAGTTGGCGGTGTTCCGGGCGATTGAGGTCGATGAAGTCGATAATGATGATGCCCCCGAGGTTACGCAGGCGAAGCTGCCGTGCGACGACCTGCGCGGCCTCGAGATTGGTCTTCAGGAAAGCCTCGTCGGAATTGCGGTTGCCGGTATAGGCGCCGGTGTTCACGTCGATCGTGGTCATCGCCTCGGTCTGATCGAAGACCAGGTAACCGCCGGATTTCAAATTCACGCGGCGCTGCAAGGCGCGCTCGATCTCGTCCTCCACGCCGTACAGATCGAAGATCGGGCGTTCGCCTTCGTAAAGCATGATGCGCTCGGCGAAACCGGGCAGGAACATCGCGGCGAACTGTCGCATGCGCTCGCACAGCTCCGCCGAATCGACCCGCAACTGCGCGACCTGTTCGTCGAGCAGGTCGCGCATGATGCGCAGCGGCAACGGCAGGTCCTCGTGCACCAGCGAGGGGCACGGCGCCTCCCGGGCCGCCGCTTCGAGCGCCGCCCACAACCGCGACAGGTAGAGCATGTCGGCGCGCAGGGCGTCGCTCTCGGCGCCCTCTCCCGCGGTGCGCACGATGTAGCCCCCGCTGCCGCCCTCGGGGCTGACGCGGTCCACCAGCTCGCGCAACCGGTCACGCTCGGCCGCGTCTTCGATACGGGTGGACACGCCCACGCCGCTCCCGCCCGGCACGTACACCATGTAGCGCGAAGGGATGCTGGTGCGCGTAGTGACCCGCGCGCCCTTGGTGCCGATCGGGTCCTTGAGCACCTGCACCAGCACGGTTTCCCCTTCGCTCAGCAGTGTCTGTATGGCCGGGGGGCCTTCGCCGTTCGCGCCCGCCTCCACGTACGGCATCTTGGCCACGTCGCCGGCGTGCAGGAAGGCGCTGCGCCGGTCGCCGATGTCGATGAACGCGGCCTGCATGCCGGGCATGACACGCGCCACGCGTCCCTTGTAGATGTTGCCGACGATACCCAGCCTGCGCGGCTGCTCGATGTACAGTTCCTGCGTCAGGCCGTGCTCGACGACGGCGACCCGCGTCTCGTAAGGCATCGCGTTGACGAGAATCTCGGTGCTCATGCCTCCGCCCCCAGGCGCTCAAGCAGCCCGGCCACCGCGGCCAGCGGCAGCCCGACCACGTTGGTATAGCTGCCCACGAGCCGCGAGACGAACGCCGCCGCGCCACCCTGCACCGCGTAGGCCCCGGCCGCGTCAAGCGGCTCGGTGCTGCGGGCATAGGCCTCGATCTCCGCGGCGCCGAGCGTGCGGAACCACAGCCGCGTGACCACGCACGCCTGTTCGACCCGCGCCCCCTCGACCAACGCCAGTCCCGTTGCCACCCGATGCTCTCCGCCGGAGAGCTGCTGCAGCCAGCGCCGGACCTCGTCCGCATCGGCGGGTTTGCCGAGCAGGGCCGGCCCACGCGCAACCACGGTGTCGGCAGCCAGCACGCGCGAGGCGGGATGACGTTCGCCCACGACCCGGGCCTTGGCCAGCGCCAGGCGCGCGGCAAGCGTTTCCGCGCTTTCCCCGGGCTGCGGCGATTCGTCGATAGCGGCCGGTTGCACCTCGAAAGCCACGCCGAGACGCGACAGCAGCTCTTGCCGCCGGGCGGATGCCGAGGCGAGGATCAAGGATTTCATCCCCCCAAGCTTACCTGAGCGCGAGCCGCCGGGTTCAGGTTTCAGGCCCGGTGATAGGGGTGACCGGCGTTCACGCTCCAGGCGCGGTAAAGCTGCTCCGCCACCACCACCCGTACCAGGGCGTGCGGGAGCGTAAGGGGCGACAAGCACCAGCGCGCGTCGGCCCGCTCCAGGCAGGCAGCGGACAGCCCATCCGCGCCGCCCACCAGCAGGTCCACGTCGCGCGCGTCCCGTTCCCATTCGCGCAGGCGCCGCGCCAGTTCCAGGGTCGACCATCCCGTGCCGCGTTCGTCGAGGGCGACGACGCGGTCGTCCGGAGCGCACGCGCCCAGCAGGCGGCGGCCTTCTTCGTCGCGGGCCCGGGCCACGTCCCCGGCATGACCGCGCGCTGGAGGAATCATGCGCGACTCCACGCCGAGCGCAGCCGGGAGGCGCTTGAAGTATTCGGCACAGGCATCCTCGGCCCAGCGGGGCGGACGCCGGCCCACCGCGAGGAGCCGGATGCGCATGGATCAGTCGGACGGTTCGTCGGGCGCGGACGCGGCGGGGCCCACCGACCACAGCCGCTCGAGATCGTAGAAGGCTCGCGTGGCGGGACGCATCAGGTGTACAACGCAATCCCCCAGGTCGATGAGCACCCATTCCGAGTCGCCGCGGTCGCCCTCGACGCCGAGCGGGCGCACGCCGTGCGCGCGGGCGCAATCGATCGCGGCCTCCCTGAGCGTGGCCAGGTGGCGGTCCGAATTGCCGCTGGCCACGAGCAGGTAATCGGTGAGCGGCGTCTTGCCGCGCACGTCGATCACCGCGATGTCCACCGCCTTGACGTCCTCCAGGGCGGCCACCAGGGCATCGCACAATGCGCCGCCGGGATCGGCGGCCGTCTCAACGTCGCCGGTAGCAGCCCGTCTCTTCGATGTACTCACGCACAACCTCCGGAACAAGAAAATGGATGTCGCCGCCGGCGCTCGCCGTCGAGCGCAGCGCGGTGGCGGAAATTTCCAGCTGCGTGACCGCAACCAGCACGATGAGACCGGTCGCCGCCGCGCCGAGTTCGCCGGGGTCCGCCACCAGCCGCCCCCGGGTCAACTCCTCCAGCCCCGTCCCGTCCTCCAGGGACCAGCCGGGCCGGTGCGCGACGGCAATGTGTGCAAGCTCGAGCAGCGCACGCCAACCGTGCCACCCCGGAAGCCCGAGGAAGGCGTCGGTGCCGAGCAGCAGGAAGAGCTTCTCCTCGGGCATTTCCCGGCGCAACGCGGCCAACGTGTCCAGCGTGTAGGACGGCCCCTCGCGGTGCAGTTCGCGGCGGTCGAGCGCGAACCCCTCGACGCCGGCAATCGCCAGTTCGACCATCCGGGCCCGGTCTTCGGGGCCGGCCACGGGCGCCGCCCGGTGCGGCGGCTGGCGGCACGGCACGAAGCGAACCTCGCGGAGCCCCAGTGCCTGCTTGAGTTCCAGTGCCGGACGCAGGTGACCATGGTGGATGGGATCGAAGGTGCCGCCGAACACACCGACTCCGCTCATGCGGCGGCCCTCGGGCGGGCTCCGGCGATTGCGAACAGCAACCGCTCCAGCCGCTGCCAGGGATCGCCCGCGGCGCGGCCCTTGATCGCCCTGTCGACGTTGGCGGCCTCCACCACCAGGGCTTCCCAACCGCGCGTACGGCGGCGGCGCAGGGCCGCCATCACCCGCCGGGCACGGTTGCGCGGCCAGATCTGCGGCGGCCTGGCGCCGTGCTCTCCGGCCCACGCGAGACCTGCAAGCAGGCGCAGGTCCCGGGCCAGCACCCAAAGCACCTGGGCCGGCGCGGTGCCGGTTTCGCGCAGCCGTACCAGGATGCGCAGCGCCGTATCCGCCTTCCCGTCGAGCGCCGCATCGGCCAGATCGAACAGCCCGTAACGGGCCTCGTCGACGGCGGCCTCGCGCACGGTTTCCAGGTCCACGGGCCCCTCCGCGGCCAGCAGCGACAGGCGCTCCACCGCCTGCGCGGCGGCGAGCAGGTTGCCCTGGGCGCTGTCCGCGATGAGCGCAACTCCGGCTTCCGGGACCTTCAGCCCGCGATCGCCGAGGCGGGTCCCGACCCAGCGTAGCAGCGCGCTCCCGCCCAGCGGCCTGCATTCCACCATCACACCCGCCTCGGCCAGCTTGCGCACGCCCGCCGCCTTGAAGGTCCGGTAGTCGGCGCCCAACACGACGACCAGCAGCAGGGTATCGGGCGGGGGGTCCGCGGCAAATGCCGAGATCGCCGCCACTCCCGCGGCATCGACCCGGCCATTGGTAATCTTGACTTCGATGAGCCGCCGGCTGCCGAACAACGAACCGCCGCTGGCGGCCTCGGCATGCAGCTCGTCCCAACTGAACCCGGGTTCGACGAAGAGCAGGGCCCGCTCGTCATAACCCTGCGCCCGGGCCGCCGCGCGCACGGCATCGCCCGCCTCCTGGGCAGCATAGGGTTCCTCGCCGACGACGACGTAGAGCGGTTCGAGCCCGGCATCCAGCGCCTTGTGCAATCCGAGGGGCGAGACGTTCAAAGGTCCTGCTGCGAAGTGGAGCCGTCCCGGAAACAGACCGCGGCCGCGAGGGGGGAAAAGGAGACGGGACGGGTGCCGATCAGCATCGGGTCATGATAGTCGATCGGGCGCAAAACACCAGCCTCCCCGCCGATCGCCGGAACGCTATGGCCGGCAGTCACCGGTGCGGTGGGCGTCGAGCGTCGTGTGGCCCTCGACCTCGCGGGCGCCGATTGTGGCCGTCGTGGTGAAGACACCCTGATAGGCCGTGCGCGACTTGATCGTCATCTTCCCCTTCACCGTCAGGGTGCCGCTGTCCATGCTGCATTTCTGCGTGAACGTCAGCACGTGGCCCGAGTAATTCATGTTCTCCATGGTGCACTGCCCGTTCCGGGAATTCGTGACCCAGTTCTTGCTCTGGTCGAGATCTTTCTGCGTGATGCACTTCTTGTTCGATACCGTCCGGGCCGGGATCTCCATTTTCCCGAGCCGCATCCGGGCATGAACCGAGTAGGCCCATTCTCCCGGATCGATAGCCTTCGAGATATCCGCCTTGTTTGCCCCCCGGGCGGCCAGGGGCGCCGCGGCCAGCACGAGCGCGATGCCGATCCAGTGCAATTTCATCCGTCTCCCCTCCGCGTAGCGAAAATCCGTCTGCACGCTGCTCAGTCGAAAGCAATACTACCGCCGTCGTACAGGGGGTACAAGGCGCCGCGAACCGGGCGCTAGTTTTGGCCGCCGGGCCGGACCTCGAGCCAGAAAGTCACCGGCCCGTCGTTCACCAGCGACACGCGCATCTGCGCACCGAAGCGCCCGGCCTCGACGCGCGGGTAGCGCGAGCGAGCGTATGCATGGAGTCGATCGAACAGCGATGCGCCCAGCTCCGGCGGGGCCGCCCGCCCGAGGCTGGGACGGTTGCCCTTGCGGGTATCGGCGGCGAGGGTGAATTGCGGTACCAGGAGCAACTCGCCTCCGGTATCGGTCACGCTGAGATTGAGCCGGCCGGCGGAATCTCCGAACACCCGGTACGCCAACAGCCGCTCGGCCATCCGCTCCGCCTCCGCCGGCGTGTCGCCGCGCTCAACGCACGCGAGCACGAGCAATCCTGCGCCGATGCCGGCGATGCGCCTGCCTTCGACCTCCACGCTCGCCTCGCTGACGCGCTGCAGCAATCCAATCATTCGTTTAACCCAACCCGTACATTTGTATGGAAAATCCTACAGACATCGGCGGCAACTTGTGCCACTCTGTACGCGAGGGTTGCGGGAGGCGCCCGATCCGCTGGATCGGATCCGCCGATTCGAAGCCTGGCTTCGAGGATCGCAGCCCCCTCCGAGGGGCTTGGGCCCGGCTTCGGCCGGGGCCATTTTTTTGCCCGCCTCAAAGTTCCAGCATGATCTCGCGCTCTTCCGGAGAAGGCTGGAAGCCGCGCGTTCCGTAGTGGTCGAATATCATCTCGACGACCTCGGCCGGCTCATCGGCCACCTTCACCAGGTCCAGGTCCTGGGGCGCAATCGTCTCCGCTCCCAGCAGCTGATCGCGAAACCAGCCGAGCAGGCCCGTCCAGAAGGACGATTCCATGAGGATGATCGGGATATGCCGGCTCTTCCCCGTCTGTATCAGCGTCAGGATCTCGAAGAACTCGTCCATGGTGCCGAAGCCGCCCGGCAGGATGATGTAGGCGGACGCATATTTGACGAACATGACCTTGCGCGCGAAGAAATGCCGGAAGGTGAGGCTGATGTCCTGGTACGGATTGGCCTTCTGCTCGTGCGGAAGGCGAATGTTGAGGCCGACCGAAGGGGACTTGCCGCGGTAGGCTCCCTTGTTGGCGGCTTCCATCAGTCCGCCGCCCCCGCCGGTGACCACGGAGAAACCCGCGCGCGACATCTCGTAACCGAGGTCCTCGCCCATCTCGTAATAGCGGTGGCCGGGCCCGATGCGCGCCGAGCCGAATATGGAGACCGAGGGACGTATTTGCGCCAGCCGTTCGTAGCCTTCCACGAACTCGGCCATGATCTGGAAGATCTTCCATGATTCGCGCGAGAGCAGGCTGTCCTTGACCGGCTCCTCCCGGGAGTACGTACCCGGCAATTCGATGCGTTCCCTGTCGTTCATGACCGTTGCTTTTCCAGCCTCCTCAGAAAGACCTTCATTTCACGCTCCGCCTGGCGGTCTCCGCGCTGCGCGGCCACCTGGATGCCCCGCTTCCAGGCCAGGCCCGCCTCGCGCTCGCGGCGGGCATTGAGCAGGGCCCGGCCGTAAAGCTTCCAGGCCGCCGAGTAGTTGGCATTGAGCTCGACCGCACGTTCGAGGTTGGCGATGGCATCGGCGGTGTCGCCGCGGGCGAGGCAGGCTTGCGCGAGAGACACCCGAAGCGGTGCCGCGTCCTTGCCTTCGGCGAGCAACGCCCGCAGTTTGTCTTCCACGCTCATGCTTTCATCATACGTGATGGGTGCGGCGCAGGAAACGCAGCGCCAGCAACACGCCGGCTACGCTCAGCCCGGCTATCAGGCCAACCCACACGCCGGCCGGGCCCAGTCCCAGATGGAAGCCGAACAGCCAGGCAAGGGTGAGCCCGGCGCCCCAGTAGGCAACCACGGTGATGCCCATCGGCACGCTCACGTCCTTGAGCCCGCGCAAGGCGCCGGCGCTGGCCACCTGCAGGCCGTCCGACAACTGGAAGGCAGCGGCGAGCAGGAGCAGCAACGACGCCAGGTCGATCACCGCATGATTGGCCGTAAACAAGGACGCGATAGGCCGGCGCAGCAGCAGGATCAGCAGCGCCGCGACCAGTTCGAAGGCCAGGGACAGGCCGATGCCGACCCAGCCCGCGCGGCGCGCCTCGTGGTGACGCCGGGCACCGGCCGCCTGCCCGACCACGACCGAGATGCCCGTTGCCAGCCCCATCGGAAACATGAACGAGAACGACGAGACGGCGATGGCGATCTGGTGGGCGGCTGCCGTCACCGCGCCGAACGAGGCCATCAGCAGGGCCACGGCGCCGAACAGGCTGACCTCGGCGAACAGCATCACGCCGATGGGTACGC
>JBJKSR010000316.1:0-5173 GCA_046703965.1 Gammaproteobacteria bacterium
CTCGTCCGGCCGCTCTACGTAGGTGCCGTCGGGCGACAGATTTTCCAGGTCGGTGCGCGAGTTGAGGATCTCGAGCATCTGCGCCGCGTATTCCGGCCAGTCGGTGGCCAACCTGAACTCGCCACCGACCACCAGCTTGGCGGTCGCCAGCAATACGAACTCCTGCTGGATCAGGCGCCGCTTGTGATGGCGCTTCTTCGGCCAGGGGTCGGGGAAGTAGATCAGGATCTGCTTCAGGGCGTCGTCGGGGATTTCGTTGCGCAGCACCTCGGTCGCGTCGCGCGCAGCGATACGCACGTTTTCGAGTTCGTTGTCGCGCAACCGCATCAGCAGACGGCCGATGCCGGGACGGTGCACCACGACGCCGATGTAATTGCGCTCCGGGTGCTTCGCCGCCACACGCGCGAGCATGTCTCCGTTGCCGAAGCCGATCTCGAGCACGGTCTCCGCGCGGCGCCCGAAGACCGCCGGCAAATCCACCGCCGCGTCGCTGGCCGGAAATTCGTATTCCGGGAGCAAGTCGTCAAGGGCACGCGACTGGGCGGGCGTAAGTCGTCCTTCGCGGCGCACGAAGCTGCGCACCGGGCGCTTCCCGGCGCTTTCGGCGAGCGCGGGCGCTTCACTCACGGTGATCCGATCAGTCCGGTCTCGGGCGAGGAGGCGTTCGCATAGCGCTTGCGCGGCATGCGTCCGGCACGCCAGGCAGCGCGCCCGGCGATGACCGCATGGCGCATCGCTTCGGCCATGAGAATCGGATCCCGGGCCTGCGCAATGGCGGTGTTCATGAGCACGCCGTCGCAGCCCAGCTCCATGGCGATGGCGGCATCGGAAGCGGTGCCCACGCCGGCATCGACCAGCACCGGCACCCCGACGCTTTCCACGATCTCGCGCACGTTGTAGCGGTTCTGTATGCCCAGTCCCGAACCGATCGGCGCCGCCAGGGGCATTACGGCGACGCAGCCGGCTTCCTCGGCACGGCGCGCCATCAACGGATCGTCGCTCACGTAGGCCATGACCTCGAAGCCGTCGCGGACGAGCGCCTCGGCGGCCTCGAGCGTGGCAATCATGTCGGGATACAACGTGTTCCGGTCGCCGATGACCTCGAGCTTGACCAGCGCGGCGCCATCCAGCAGCTCGCGTGCCAACCGGGCCGTGCGTACCGCCTCTTCCGCGGTGAAGCAGCCGGCGGTATTCGGAAGAATGGTATAGCGATCGGGCGGCAGCACTTCGAGCAGGCTCGGCTCATCGGGGTTCTGACCGATATTGGTGCGGCGGATGGCCACCGTGACGATTTCCGCGCCGGAGGCGTCCACGGCCAGCCGCGTCTGCTCCAGGTCGCGGTACTTGCCGGTCCCGACCAACAGCCGCGAGGCGTACTCGCGCCCCGCGACGGTCAGTGGATCGCCCAGTTCGCGACGGATTTGTTCTTCTGCCACGCTCATCACCCACCTCCGATGGCGCCGATCAGCTCGACCCGGTCGCCGTCGTCCAGCCGCTGTTCCGCGTGTTCGCTCGCCGGAACCACGCGACCATTCACTTCGACCGCGACGCGGCGGCCCGCAAGCTCCAGGGCGGAAACCAATTCGGCGACGGTGGCCTCCGGCGCCAGCTCGTAGCCGGCCCCGTTAAGCAGGATTTTCATGGGGGTATTTTAGCATCCTCAACCCCTCGGCACAAGGCGCAGATGATTGATTTTTATGGAAACTTTCTCAAAATCCGGCGCATGGCCCAGCCCCCCGGGGTCTGCCGGCCCGGGTTCCTGCAGCAGCCTTGTCTAAAATGACCGCCTAAATCCCGCTGCAGTTCCCGCAATGCTCAAGCCCGCCGGTCCGTCCGTTCGATTCGTCACCCAGCCGGAAGCGGAAAGATTGTCCGCGGACCCCAACGTGCTGGCACTGGTGCGGTTCGACTCGCCGCGGAACGCCGGAACCGGTGACTCGCCTTGGCTCGACACCGGCCTGGCGACACTGGGCGGGAATCCCGCCCCGGTGCAATGCTGGCGCAGCCCGGCGCCGGTTCGGCACTTCTGCGAAAACGGGTTCAATATCCACGCCGCGCCCGGGCTGGCGATGTTCGCCGCCACGGCCGGCGCCGAGGACGACCCGGGCGCGGTCGCGGAGGCCCTTTACGAGGGGCTGGTCGCAAACGCCGCCAGGCTGGGCTGCCCGCACCTGCTGCGCGTCTGGCAGTACCTGCCGCGCATCACCGAACCCCTGGGAGACGAGGATCGCTACAGGGCCTACTGCGCGGGCCGGCGGCGCGCGCTGACCCGGATGGACCTGCACCGTGACGCGACGCTGCCCGCAGCGTGCCTGCTCGGCGACGACGGCGACTCGATCCTGCTTTACGCCCTGGCCGCCGAGACGCCCGGCACCCAGGTGGAAAACCCGCGCCAGGTCAGCGCCTTCAACTATCCGCCACAGTACGGCAGGGCCTCGCCGTCCTTCTCGCGCGCGCTGGCCGTGCACTGGCCCGGAGGGCGTCGCCAGCTCTATATTTCGGGCACCGCCAGCGTAGTCGGGCATGCCACCCGGCACGAGACCGTCCGCGAGCAGACCCGCGAAACCCTCGCCAACCTGGAGGCGTTGATCGAGGAGGGCGCGGTCCGGGGGGGGCCGCAGTCTCCGGCGCTTGCCGACATCACGTCCCTCAAGGTCTACGTGCGCCGTGGCGAGGACTATAGGGCCGTGCGCGAGGAACTGGAAAAGCGGCTGCCGCGGAACCATCCGGTGCTCTACCTCCGGGCCGACGTGTGCCGCCCCGACCTGCTGGTGGAAATCGAGGGCCTGATCAGCGAGGATTGAACCGCCTCCCGCACCCGCTTTTCAGTACAATAGGCGCGCCTGAGATGCACTCGGCGGGTGTAGTTCAATGGTAGAACAGGAGCTTCCCAAGCTTCTAACGTGGGTTCGATTCCCATCACCCGCTCCATTCCTCCATCGCACCGTTCCAGTCCGCGCAGCCGTGCTTGAGCCGGACCGGGTGTACGGTTATCGTGACGGGCATGCCCGTCGGACAGCGCCATATGAGTCAGTCAACCCCGCCTGCCGCCGATAACGGGGTCACGCCCCGCAAATCAGCCGTCCGGCGAATTCTCAAGTGGACCGGCATCACGCTCGCCACGCTGGTGATATTGGTCGTCATCGCGGTCCTGGTGATCCCTCATCTGGTCAACCTCGGGCCGGTGAAGCGCGAGATCGAGCATGTGGCGAGCCGGAGCACGGGACGGCAGGTCAGTATCCGGGGGCCGCTTTCCCTGTCGCTCTTCCCGTGGGTCGGCTTCGATGCCAAGGACGTCACCATGTCGAACGCACCCGGCTTCGGGGAAAAGCCCTTCATGCACGTGCGCGAAGCCGATATCCACGCGCAGCTCATTCCGCTGATCTTTCACGACGTCAAGGTCTCGGGCGTCACGCTGGATCATCTCGAGCTGAATCTCGAACGCAACGCAAGCGGCACGAGCAACTGGCAGGATCTCGTCGGCGCGAACAAGGGCGGGACCCGCGGGCAGGGGCAAGCCACCCACGGAAAGTCCAACCTGGCCAAGCTTTCCGTCGGCCACGTTGCGGTCAACGACATGTCGGTCAACTACGACGACACGCATACCGACACGCATTACACCCTGAGCGGGCTCAACCTGAAGGCCGACGGCATCGCCGCCGGACAACCGTTTCCGCTAACGTTCCAGGCGGTTTTCAACAGCCGGCAACCCCATGTGAATATCGCACTCCAACTCCGGGCCCAGGCCGAATTCGATGCGGCGCTCGATCGAATCCAACTCGACCGGGGCTCGCTGGGCACGAAGATTTCGGGTGGAGGGCTGTCGGGGTCGCTCGATGCCGAGACCCGATGGCGGCAGATCGAGTTCGATCCCGGCGCCGGCAAGGCTAAACTCCAACACCTGCAGACCACCCTTGCCGGCACCACGCTGCATCTCGACGCCGAAGCAAGCGGACTGCATGCGCAACCGGTCATCCGGGGTCACCTGAGCGTCGATCCCTTCTCGCCGCGCAAGCTCCTGGCCACGCTCGGCAACCCCATACCCGGCAACCTTCAGGGCCTGAACCGGGCCAGCCTCGACACCGAGTTGCGTTACGCCAACCACGGCGTGGCCCTGGATCACCTGCGGTTCGTCTTCGACGGCTCCATCCTGACCGGCGAGCTGGCCGTGCCCGATCTATCGAACCGGGGGGCGCGCTTCGACCTGGCTCTGGATACGATCGACCTCAACCACTATCTGCCCGCCGGAAGCGGCCCCGCGCGCCACGCCGCCGTCAGCCACAGCGAGAAGTTCCTGGAGACCCGCCTCCCCGGCCGCCTGCTGGACAAACTCGATGCATCCGGCCAATTGAAGATCGGCAAGCTCAACGGCTTCGGCCTGGACGCCAGCGGCATTACCCTTCATCTCGACGCCGCCAAGGGCGTCGTTACGGTCGACCCGCTGGCGGCCACGTTGTATGGCGGCAGCTACCAAGGCTCGATCAAGGTGGCGCATGCCGGCCAGGGCATCAGCCTCGCGACCCGGCAAAGGCTGACGCACGTCGATGCCGGCAAGGTCATAACGGCGCTGGGCGGCGGCAGCCGCCTGTCGGGCACCGCCGACGCACGGATCCGGCTCCAGGGCCAGGGCGATACGGTGGCGGAACTGCTCGACACGCTGAAAGGCAGCGCGGCATTCAGCATCCGGCACGGCGCACTCGACGGGATCAACCTGTGGGATTCGCTGGAGCGCGCCTACGCCCTGGTCAAGGACCACAAGCGCCTGCCCGCGTCGGGCCCCAACCGCACCGAATTCGCCAACCTGAAGGGCTCGGCCGAGATTGCCCATGGCGTGGTCACCAATGACGCCCTGGAGGCCGACCTGCCCTTCGTCTCGCTGACCGGCCACGGCAAGGTGAATCTCGTCAAGCATTACCTGGACTACGATCTCCTCGCCAGGGTGGTCAAGACGCCGAACACCGCGCGGGCCAGCATGTCGCGCCTCAAGGGCCTGACGATCCCGATACACGTCAGCGGCGATTTCTCCGGCATGACCAGCGTACCCGACATCAAGAAAGCGCTGGAGGCGCGGGCTAAGGCCGAAGTGCGCAGGAAACTGGACGAACAGAAGAAGGCGGCGAAGGAAAAACTCAAGAAGAAGTTGCAGGGACTGCTGAATGGCGGCGGCGGGGGC
>JBJKSR010000317.1:0-4093 GCA_046703965.1 Gammaproteobacteria bacterium
CGCGACGCCGGCGCTCCCACACATCGCGGGCAGGGCCCGCACCTACACCCCTTCGCTCGACACCGGTGCCAAAAGTCGTCTGCAGGAGCGGACGTCCCGGCGCTCCCGCATTGCTTCCGTCAAGCTCGGCGGCGGCGGTAGTAATCGAAACCGATCAGGGCCAGGCCGAGGACCATCCCGGCAATGGCGCCGATCAGGTGCGCGGCGGTCAGCACGGGACCGTTGAGCAGTGCGTCGCTGGTCGGCAGCCCGGTCCCGCTGGCCTGCTCCCAGGTGAGCTTCGCCGCGAGGAACACGAGCAGCGCCCAGCCCTCCCAGCGCCGTCTCACGATCAGCAGCAACGCGCCCGCCGCCCAGTAGGTGTGCGCCACCCCGGAAATACCGACGTACCAGACGACGCCGGGCCACGCCCACCACAGCCCGAGTCCCACCGCCCAGCTCCCGACCAGCGTGGCGAGCAGCCAGCGCCAGCCGTGCAGGACCTCCCCGCACAGCACCCAGAGCAGGACCAGGCCCGTCGAGTCGAGCGCGACATGCATCCAGCCCAGGTGCACGTAGTTGCCGGTGAACAGGCGCCACCACTGCCCCGCGGCCACGTCGACACGCGCGTAGCGCAGGGCGAGGCGCACCGGCTCGCCGCCGAATCCGAGCCCGACGCACACGATCAGAACCAGCCACAACGGCCAGGCGAGTAAAATTTGTCCGCGCAGACGATTCCAGGCGAACCAGCGGGTGGTCTTGTGGTCAAAAATCACGTTAAGCTTTCCTTTTAGGCGGTTCCAAAACCATTACTCTTTGCGTTCCATGCCAGGAGGGGCACGCAATATGATGAAGCATCCTTCGCGCCGCGACAGCGGTTTCACCCTGATCGAGGTCATGATCGTCGTGGTCATCCTCGCCATTCTGGCCGCGATCGTCGTACCCCGCGTGATGAGCGCCCCGGAAAAGGCGCGCAATACGCGGGCGCGGGCAGACATTCAGGGCATCGTCTCGGCGCTGAACATGTACAAGCTGGACAACTATACCTACCCCACCACGGAACAGGGCCTGAAGGCCCTGGTGCAGAAGCCGACTTCCGACCCGGTACCGCAGAACTGGCACCAGGAATTGCCCAAGGTGCCGAATGACCCGTGGGGCCACCCCTACAAGTACGTGTACCCGGGCTCGCACGGCGAACCGTTCGACGTCTGGACCGACGGCCCGCCGGGCAGCGGGAACAAGGGCAAGATCGGCAACTGGAACATCGACGAGGACAGTTCGAACAACTCGAATAACTCGGGCAGCGGTGGCGGTTCCAATGGCTGAAGCCACGCACCGCCACACGCGCCAGCAAGGATTCACCCTGATCGAGATCCTCGCCGTGCTGATTATCATCGGCGTGGTGACCGCGGCGGCGGTGATCTCGGTCAGCGTCCTCGGCGGCCGCGACGAGCAGGGGCAGGCGGCGACCCGGCTGGCCGGACTGATCGAGCTGGCCAGCGAGAACGCACGCATGGAGAACCGCCAGTACGGCATCGTGATCAAGCCGTCGCACTACCTGTTCGTACGCTATGAGACGAACGGCTGGATTCCCGTCGAGAACGATCCGGTGCTCAGGCGCCGCGACCTGCCCGACGGCATGACGCTGACCGTGAGCGTACAGAACCCCATCCAGATGCCGGCGACGTCGACGGCCGGTTCCGCCGCCTCGGCCGCGCCCGCCGCGTCGGCAAACCCCAATTCCGGCATGGACGCAACCCGGGACAGCAACAGCGACCGACTGCAGCCGCAGATCGCCATCCTGTCCACCGGCGAGATGACCCCTTTCACGTTGCGCCTGAGCGCGCCGAACCACAAGACCTATGTCTTGCGTGGAGACGGCAATGGCCAGGTCCATATCGAGCCCCCGAATGCAGCCAGCGCCACCGCGCCCGAGGATTGAACCCGGCTTTACCCTGATCGAAGTCCTGGTGGCGCTTTTCGTCATCGGCATGGGGCTCGTGGCGGTCATCGCCGTGGCCGCACGCAGCGGCGAGGTCGATTCCCAGCTGCAGCAGCAGACCTTCGCGTCGTGGGTGGCATCCAACCAGATCGAGCGGATGCGGCTCTCGCCCAAGTGGCCTGCGATCGGTGAAAGCAACGGCAAGGTCACCCTCGCAGGAGAGGACTGGCAGTGGAAGGCAACGGTCGTCAAGACCCAGGACCCGGACCTGCGCCGGGTGACGATCAGCGTCGCCACCAGCGAGAAGCCGGACGATTCCGTCACCAAGCTGATCGGCTTCCTGGGGCGGCCCCTGGGCAAACCGATCGGCCTGCCGGGCGCCGGCCAGCCGCAGCCCCCCAAGGGCGGAGGCGAATGATGCGCCGCGAGAGGGGCTTCACGCTGATCGAGATCCTGGTCGCGGTCGTGGTGTTCGCCATCATGTCCGTGGCCGCCTACGCCGGCCTCAACGCCCTGATCCGCACCCGCCAGGACGACAAGCAGGCCATGCAGCAGTTCCGGCAGCTTCAGCTGGCCATGGTGACCATGAAGCGCGACGTCGAGCAGGCGGTGGCCCGGCCCATCCGCCACGCCTCGGGCGAGATGGCACCCGGCATGGTGGGGGGCAACCACAACGTGCCGGTGCTCGTATTCACCCGCAGCGGCCGGCCCAACCCGCTCCAGAAGCCGCGCAGCGGGCTGGAACGCATCGCCTACGGCATCGACGGCGACGACCTGGTGCGCTACAGCTATCCCGTGCTCGACCGTACCGTGGAGGTGACGCCGGTACGCCAGGTGCTTCTGAAGCACGTGACGAACATCGAGGTCTCGTTCATGGACCAGTACGGACAGGTGAGCCCGAACTGGCCGCCGTTGAACGCGGAGGCCCACAAGTACGACCGCATCGACCCGGTGGCGGTCACGATCACGCTCGACACCAAGCGCTGGGGCACCATCAAACGCGTCATAGGCATCGCGCCATGTGGCGGCGCGAACGCGGTGTCGCCGTGCTGATCGCCCTGGTCATCCTGGCGCTGGGGGCGAGCATTGCGAGCGCGATGCTGTGGGCCCGCGGCATGGCCGTGCATCGCACCGGCCTGATCGCGGAACAGCGCCAGGCCTGGCAGTACGACCTCGGCGCCGAGGCGTGGGTCGCTCAGATCCTGCGCCGCTCGGCGGGCAAGAACGACACGCTCGGCTCGGCCTGGGCACGGCACCTGCCGCCGCTGCCGGTCGAGGGCGGGAACATACAGGGCGGCGTGCAGGACCTCCAGGGCCGGTTCAACCTGAACGACCTGATCAACGACAAGGGCAAGACGGATGCAACCGCCTTCGCGGCACTGAAGCGCCTGCTCGAGATCCTGCAGATCAGCCCCAACGTCGCCAGCGCGATCGTCGACTGGGAAGACGCGAACGACAACGTCACCAACCCCGGCGGCGCCGAATCCGGTTACTACGCGAGTCTCGATCCGCCCTACGCGCCGGCCAACGCCCCCTTCGTGTCGGTGACCACGCTGCGCCTGGTGAAGGGCGTCACGCCCAAGGTATACGCCCGCCTTGCGCCCTACGTGAGCGCCCTGCCCGAGATCACCGCGCTCAACGTCAATACCGCCCCCGCGCCGGTGCTGGCCGCCGTCGTGCCCGACATGACGCTCGGGAAAGCCAAGGAGCTGGTCGCACAACGGGGCGACCGCGGCTTCCAGAGCCTGGCCGACTTCCGGCAGCAGGTCCAACGCAAGATAGACTTTCCGCTGACCCTGCAGAGTTCCTTCTTCCTGCTCAGTGTGACCACGACCATTGGCAGCACCGAGCTCAGCCTGTACAGTGTTCTCTACCGTGGCAACCAAGGCCAGGTGCAGTCCATCTTCCGCAGTTTTTCACCCATCTGAGCGCACACACGACAGCCATGCAACGACTCATCATCACCTGGGCCCCCGAGCAGGACACCTGCGACTGGTTGCTGCTCGATCACAACGGCAACCGGCAGGGTCCGATCCACCGCGCGGAGCCGCTCGACGAGCTGCCGCGGGACCCGGCGACCGAGCTGATCTGGATCTTCCCGGGTGTCCAGGCCGTGTCGGTGAGCGCGCGGTTGCCGGTTCGCGGCCGGGACAAGATCCTGCGCGCCCTGCC
>JBJKSR010000318.1:0-9168 GCA_046703965.1 Gammaproteobacteria bacterium
CAAGCTCGATCGCTCGCACGCCCGCTTCGATCTGCGGGCCCGTGCCGAGCGGATCTACCTCGATGCGCCGTCTGCCGAACGGGCGCGTCTCGAAGCGTATACCCTGGGCGTCAACGAGGGTCTCTCGGCGCTGTCCGTGCGGCCCTGGCCCTACCTGCTGATGCATGTGCGCCCGCGGCCCTGGCGGCCCGAGGACTGCGTGCTCGTGATTTACGCCATGGGCTGGCTGCTCCAGGACCCCACGGCCAAGCGCAAGCAGGCGCTTGCCGCTTTGCGGTCGCTGTACCCGGCCTCGGTCACCGACTTCCTCGACGCCCCCGACACCCATTGGGCGGCGCCTGTGGCGGGCAAGCCGCCTTCGTTGCCGCCGATTCCCGGGACTGCGGCCATCGATCTTTCCGCGGCTCCGGCGACTGCGCCGGCACCGGCACCGGCACCGGCGACCGCCCGGGTGGCGTATCTCAGCCTGCCGCGCCCGCACCCGGGATCGAACAGCTTCGCCATCAACGCCTACCTCAGCCAGTCGGGTCACGCGCTGGTCGCCAACGATCCGCACCTGACGCTGCGGGTGCCCCCGACCTGGTACCGCGCGCGGCTCGTGTACCCTTCGGCGTCGGCCAGCGCCACATCGCCGACGACGCTGACCGGCGTCTTCCTGCCCGGCATGCCGGCCCTCGTAATCGGGACCAACGGCCACGTGGCGTGGGGCCTGACCAACAGCGGCGGCGACTGGACCGACCTGGTGCGGGTCAAGCCACTGGCGAGCGCAACCGCTGCCCGTGGAGCGGCGCCGACCTACGCCACGCCGGACGGCACGCAGACCGTGGCGGTACGGCACGAGCTGATTTCGGTGCGCGGGGAGGCCGCCCGCCCATTCACCAGCCGCCAAACCATCTGGGGGCCGGTCATCGGCACGGCGCCCGACGGTGCCATGCTGGTTTCACATTGGGCATTGGCCCAGCCCGGCGGCGTGAACCTGGCCTTCATGCGGCTGGATTCGGTCCGCTCGGTCCAGCAGGCGTTGACTCTGGCGGCCCACGCCGGTATCCCGGCGCAAAACCTGGTGGTGGCCGACGATCAGGGCCACATCGGCTGGACCGTGGCGGGACGGATTCCGCAGCGCAAGGCCGGGTGCGATTACAGCGTGCCCCAGTCCTGGGCAGACGGGCGCTGCGGGTGGACCGGCTGGCTCGATCCCGGCAGCTATCCGCGCATTGTCGACCCGCCGCAGGGCTATATCGTGACGGCCAACAACCGGGTCGACGACACCGAATCGGCCGAACTGGCGCTCGGCAGCGAGGGATTTGCCGACGGGGCCCGCGCGCACCAGATCGCCGGCGACCTGCAGCGCCTGTCGCAGCGGGGACAGATCACCGCCCGCGAGCTGCAGTCGGTGCAACTCGACGACCGTGCCGTGTTTCTCACCCGGTGGCATGACCTGCTGCTCAAGGTGCTGAGTCCTTCGGCGCTGGATTTCCACCCGCGGCGCAAGGCGCTGCGCAAGGCCGTCGAGGACTGGGGGGCGCACGCCGCGACCGGCTCGGTTGGCTACCGCCTCGTGCGGCTGTTCCGGAGCGAGGTCGCACAAGCAGTGTTCGCTCCCGAGCTCAAGCGCCTGCACAGCCGCGACCCGGGCGCGCGCCTGCCGTTTTCCGACCAGATCGAAGGGCCGCTGTGGCGCCTGATTAAGGCTCGGCCCCGAAACTGGCTGAACCCGGCCTATCCCACCTGGAACGCGCTGCTGATACACGCCGCCGATGCCGTCATCCACCGCTTGTGGCGGCCGGGCGACGGTTTCGCAGCGGCCACTTGGGGGGCCCGCAATACGGTCCGCATCGACAACCCCTTGGCGGCCGCCCTGGGTCCGCTGGGGCATTGGCTGAACATGCCGCCCACGCAGTTACCCGGAGATACCAACATGCCCCGCGTCCAGACCCCGGACTTTGGCGCGTCCATGCGCATGGTGGTTGCGCCGTTGCCTTCCGCACCGGGGCTGTTCGAATTGCCCGGCGGTGAAAGCGGACACCCCCTCTCGCCGTGGTACAGCGACGAATTCCAGGCCTGGGCACGCGGCAAGCCGACGCCCCTCGCGCCCGGGAGGGCGGTCAGAACCCTGAAATTCATCCCTTGGCGGCGGCGGCCGGTCCCCGCGACGGCCCCGATACCGGCGAGCGTTTCCTCATCGCCGGTCGGGGCGTCTCACGACTCGACGCGGCGGCCGCCGAGCGGCTGATATTCGCCGATCACGCGGGCCAGCGCGGTCTGCGCGTCGATTTCCATGGGTCTCGACTCGATCCATTCCAGCAGCGGCACCCAGGCCATGCGTTCGCCACCCAGACGCCTGGCAGGCAGTTCGTGGAGACCCAGCCCGTCGCGCACGGCATGAGCATAGGCCTGGGCATCGTGCAGGGTGGCGATGAACGGAATGTCGAGCGCGGCCATGAAGCGCTCCAGGCGTTCCGCGCCGATCGTTCGCCGGCGGACACGGTTCCCGATAACCGCAAGCCGGCCCGATTTCCGGTCGAGTTTTCCGACCAGCAGCAGATCGGCCACCGTGCGGGCGGCCGCGTCGCTGTCCATTTCGCCGGGCAGCACCGGGATCACCACCGCGGCGGCTCCGCGCACGGTATCGGCGAGCGCCGTGCCGCCCAGCCCCGCGGGCGTATCGACCACCAGGCGTTCCACGTCGTGCGGAATGCGCAACGCGAAGCTCAGCGTGACGCCCGAGGTTTGCGAAGGAGGATGCAGCCCGTGGATGGAAGGACGGTTTGCCGGACGGCGACGCAGCCAGGTCGTCGCCGCCCGCTGCGGATCCAGGTCGAGCAGGCAGGTACTGTAGCCCTGGCCGGCCCACCAGGCGGCCAGGGTGGTTGCAATCGTGGTCTTTCCGGCTCCGCCTTTCAGGTTGGCGACGACGACTTTCTTCATGGGTCTGCCCGACGTTCCCAATGGCATGCTAGCACCGCCGGGCCCTCCCGCGATATGGCATGGTATTTTGATACGGGTTTCCGCTTTTTCGCGCAATGACCAGAAGGAACCGCGAATTGACCACCGGCGTAATCCTCCCGGGCGGCGGCGCCCGGGCCGCTTATCAAGCCGGCGTGCTGGCCGGCATCGCCGAATGGTTCGGCCCGGCGGCCCCGGTTCCGTTTCCGGTGATCGTCGGCACCTCGGCGGGCGCCATGAATGCGGCCTACCTGGCGGCCAACATGGCGCAGTTCGTGCCCGCGGCGGAGGAACTCGTCAAGCTGTGGTCGCAACTGAAGGTAAAGCAGGTCTATCATCCCGAATACCGCAAGGTTTTCGGCGTATTGCTGCACTGGGCCTGGTCGCTGCTCTCGGGCGGGCTCGGGGAGTCCAATCCGCGCTCGCTGCTGGATAACACCCCGCTGCGGCGTCTGCTGGCGGACAATATCGAGTTCGACCGCATTGCGGGACACATCGACGACGGCATCCTGCGCGGGCTCGCCGTTACGGTGGCCGGTTATGCCTCGGAACGCTCCCTGAGCTATTTCCAGGCCGCTCCCGGGGTGCAGTCGTGGTGGCGGCAGCGCCGGGAGGGACGGCCCACCCGGATCGAACTCGACCACGTCATGGCCTCCCTGGGCCTGCCGATCGTCTTCCCTGCCGTCAATATCGGCGGGGAATGGTGCGGGGATGGGTCGACGCGGCAGTTCGCGCCGCTTTCGCCCGCGATTCACCTGGGAGCGGAACGGATCCTCGTCATCGACACCCAGTATCCGGCGCCGCAGCGTACCCGCAGCGATCCCCGCTACCCGTCCCTGTCCAGGGTGATGGGCTATCTGTTCGACACCATCTTTTCGGACAGCCTGCATGCCGACCTCGAGCGCCTGGAACGGATCAACCGGACGCTCGACTACGTGCGCGGACAGACCGGGCGGGAGCCAAGCGGCATGGGCCTGAGCGAGATCGAAACACTGGTGATAGCCCCCTCGCAACGGCCCGTCGAGATCGCCGCCCGCTACGTGACGAGTCTGCCCAAGGCCATGCGCTGGCTGCTGCGCTCGCTGGGCGGCGAGGTGGAAGGCGGGTACCAGCTTCTGAGCTACATGCTTTTCGAAAGCACCTACTGCCGGGAGATGATCGAACTGGGGCGCCGCGACGCCCAGAGCAGGCGCCAGGAAATCAGCCGTTTTCTGGGGGTGTCGAGGGTACGGGCGGCCTGAGGGCGTCGCGTGCGCCGGTTGCGGGGATTTCGCTTCCGCCTGCGTGCACCGCGTGCATTCCGATGCGGGTCGAAGCGCCGGGGTCATGTATTCGGCAACCGCCGCGTCGACACGGTCGAAGCCGCGTGCGGTTGAACTAGTCGGGCGCGGAGCCGAGTTCGCGCACCGGTACGGGCAGTTCGCGGTGGCGGACCAGTACGCGCCAGCCCTGCAGGGCGAGTTGCGCGCCCAGACGCTCGGCCATGTACACCGAGCGGTGTCGGCCGCCGGTGCAGCCGAGGGCGATGGTGAGATAGCTGCGATTGCTGGCGGCGAAGCGCGGGACCCAGTCAAGGAGGAAGCGCCCGAGGTCGTTGAGCATGCGATTGACCGTGTTATGGCCTTCCAGGTATTCGATGATCGCCGGGTCCAGGCCCGTGAGTTCGCGCAGCGCCGGTTCCCAGTACGGGTTGGGCAGGCAGCGCATGTCGAAGACCAGGTCGGCGTCCTGGGCGAGCCCGAGGCGGTAGCCGAAGGACTCGACGAGCAGCGTCAATGGCCGCTCATCCGCGTCGGTGATCTGCTCCCGAATCGTTTCTCGGAGTTGATGGATGTTGGTATGCGTGGTATCGATTTGCACGTCCGCCAATTGCGCCAACGGCTCGAGGACGTCGTTTTCGTCGGCTATGGCGGCGGCGAGGTCGTTGTCGCCCTCGGTCAGGGGGTGCCGGCGGCGGGTTTCGCGGTAGCGCTTGATCAGGGTGTCGGCCTCGCAGAAGAGGTAAAGGACGGTACAGCCGTGAGGCGTTTTCCGCCACTCCCGGATCTGCTGCGAGAAGGCCTGGAATTCGTCCGGTGAGCTGCGCGGATCGATGCCGGCGGCGAGGCGGGGGTAATGGTCCGCATCGTCACCCAGCAAGGTGTCGACGGCGGGCCGGATCAGGCTGAGGGGCAGGTTGTCGATGACGTGGTAGCCGATGTCCTCCAGCATGTCGAGGGCCACCGTCTTGCCTGCGCCCGAGAGTCCGCCGAGCAGGATCAGCTTCATGGAATATGTCCGTGTCGTCCGGTCCGGTTTCGGTCCCCGGGCCGGCGTCGTATGGTGCGCCGGGCCCGGGCGGGGACCATGGTGCCTGTCCGTCAGGTTCCCATTTTAAGACGGGCGGGGGACGTGGCGTGATGCCGCGTGCGGCGTTCCTTGTGCTTGAGCAACTGTCGGTCGAGCCGGTCGGCCAGGATGTCGATGGCGGCGTACATGTCGGGTTTGAGCGCTTCGGCGAAAAGCGTTTCCCCCTTCACCTGCAGGATCGCTTCCGCCTTGTGGTCCAGGTTCTCCACGCTCAGGATGACCTGCGCCGGCGGCGCAGGGTCGTAATGACGATCAAGACGAGCCAGCTTGGTATTGACGTAGTCCTTCAGAGCCGGAGTGATTTCCAGATGACGACCGGTGATCGTGTTTTGCATGGCCTTCCCCCTTGCTTGGATTGGTTGAATGCGCCGGGCGCTTGCGCTCCCGGGTGGATGCGAAGCCCATGGCTTCGCGGTACTTGGCAACCGTGCGGCGTGCGATGGGGATCCCGTCGCGGGCGAGTGCCGCGGCCAGCGCGGCATCGCTGAGAGGTGCGGTGGCATCTTCCTCGTTAAGCATCTTGCGAATGCGTTCCCGAACGGCATGTGCCGAGAGGCTTTCCTCACTGTTGTTTGACAGCGCGGTGGAGAATAAGTGCCGCAACGTGACGATCCCGCGGGGGGTTTCCATCGACTTGCCCTGGACCGCGCGGGACACGGTGGATTCGTGCATTTCCAACTCGGATGCGACTTCGCGAAGGGTCAACGGCGCGAGATGCAGCGGCCCGTGGTCGAGGAATCCGCTCTGGTGCCGCACGAGGATCCGCGCCACCCGCAGCAGGGTCTGCTCGCGCTGCGCCAGGCTGCGCATCAACCACCGCGCCTCCTCGAGCTGCCGGCTCAGCATTTCGGCGCCCTCGCTGTGGCGATGGGCGCCGAGCCAGGCCGCATAGGTCTCGTTGACGAACACCCGCGGGCGGGTGCCGGGCAGAAATTCCACGCTCCATCCGTCGGGACCCCGGCGGGCGCGGAGTTCGGGCACCAGGTATTCGACATCCTCCGGAGCGTAGTCGGCGCCGGGATACGGGTTGAGCTGATGGATCAGCGCCAGGGCGGTGCTCAAGGTGTCGGTGTCCGTCCCGGCCAGGCGGGCGAGCGAATCGAGGGTGGCGCTCGCGAGACGCTCGAAGTGATCGCGCAGGAGGCAGCGCGCAGTCTCGAGGCCCTCGGTATCGCCGGCCAGGGCGTCCAGTTGCAGGAGCAGGCACTCGCCGGGATCGCGGGCACCGACGCCGACCGGATCCAGGCGCTGTACCCGCTGCAGTATGGCCTCGACCTCGACTTCGCTGGGCGGCGGCTCCAGCGCGCCGAGGTCATCGGCGATGGCGGCCACGGACTCGCGCAGGTAGCCGTCCGGCTCCAGGGCGTCGACCAGGGTCAATGCAATGGCGTAGTCCCGGACCGAGAATCTCTCCAATTCCAACTGGTCGCAGAGGTGCCGGCGCAGATCCATGACCGGTTCCGCATACGCCTCCCGCCCTTCGGCCGGCGCGCCCGCCGGTTCTTCGGCCCAATCCAGTTCGTCCCAGGACTCAGCCTCCGAAAATTCCTCGCCGGCTTCGAGGGATTCGGTGGCCCCGTCGTCGCCGGGCTCGGCGCGGTCGAGCATGGCATTCTGCTCGAGCATCGCCTCCAGGGTCTGGCTGAGTTCCACGGCCGGCATCGCGAGCAGCCGCAGGGCCTCGCTCTGGCGCGGAGCCAGCGCCAGGCGCTGGGATACGCCCGGACTGAGCCGTGGACCGACGTTCATGAGATGTTTCTGGCGGATCCCATAGAGTATTTATAGCCTAAATTCGGCGCCCAGGTAGACTTCTCTGGCCGAGGGATTTGCGATAATCTCCCCGGGTGTGCCGGCAGCCAGCATCCTGCCGCGATTCATGATGTAGGCCCGGTTGCAGATATCCAGCGTTTCGCGCACGTTGTGTTCGGTAATGAGCACTCCGATGCCCCGCTCGGCGAGGTGGCGCACGATGCGCTTGATGTCGGCCACCGATATCGGGTCCACGCCGGCGAAAGGCTCGTCGAGCAGCATGAAGGCCGGTTCGTTGGCCAGTGCCCGCGCGATCTCGACCCGCCGCCGTTCGCCCCCGGAAAGGCTGATGCCCTTCTGGTCGGCGAGATGGGACACTCCGAGTTCCTCCAGCAGCTCGTCGGCACGCCGCCGGCGTTCGGCGCGGCTGCCGCGTTCGCTCAGCTCCAGCACCGCGAGCACGTTCTCGCGCACGGTCAGGTGCCGAAATATCGACGCTTCCTGCGGCAGGTAGCCCAGGCCGGCCCGGGCGCGGGCGTGCATGGGCAGGCCCGTGAGGTCGCGCGCATCGAGCCGGATGCTGCCCCGATCGCTCGTGATCAGCCCCAGCATCATGTAGAAGGTCGTGGTCTTGCCGGCGCCGTTGGGACCCAGAAGTCCGACGATCTCGCCCGATTCCACGGCCAGGCTCAGCCCGCACACCACCTCGCGCGTGCGGTAGCGCTTGTGCAGGTCGCGCGCTTCGAGGCAGCTCACGGGGCGCTGCCGCCCGCAGGCGTGAGTACCGCGTGGATGCGCCCCGTTCCCGTGCCGCCGGCTTCGAGTCGACGGGTCTTGAGGGCGTAAGTGGCGTGTTCCGCTGAGAAGCTTTCCCCGGGGCGGGTGAGATGCACGCCGCCGTCCAGGGTCAACGTCTCGTTGTCCGCCGTGTAGGTGATCGTAGCCGCCGCGCCGTGGATCACGGGCCGGCCCTCGGGCTTCATCGTGAAGCGGGCCGGGCTGCCGGTGACCACCACACGCTCGATCTTCTGCTTCCGGGTATGGATCACGGCGCGCGCACCGAGCAGGGTGAGCGTTCCCCGGTGGATGATGACATTGCCGCTGTAGATCACCTGGGCGCGTCCTCCATGGGGCGGGCTCAGCGCCGAGGAGTGGTCGGCCGTGACGGTGATGACCGTCGCCGGGGACGCGCCGGCGGGCGCCGGGGCGGCGAGGGTCGGCGCCGTTGCCAGGCACAGCAACGGAAAGAGCAGTCGGGCGGCGGTTCTACGGTACATAGCGGCTGGAGACATCCTTGAGCAGCGACAGCGTACCTGCTTGCAGGTCGGCCGCCAAGCCGGTGCCCTGCATTTCGCGATGGCCCTGCACGAGCGTGACGCGGGCCTTGCTGCGCAGCTGCTGGCTGGGCAGCAGCACGGTCACGGCGGAGGTGGTGAAATGCATCGGATCGGTCACCCCGAGCTGGCGGGCATCGACATGGCCGGTGAGGTCCAGGCGGGTGTCGTGCGCACTCAGGCGTCCATTCTTCGCCTGCAGTCGCCAGTGGGCGCCGCTCCCGGGATAGTAGTCCAGCGTGACCGGCGTGAGCAGTGTGACGTGGCTCTGCGGCATGTGGGCGATCGTCGGGGAAGTGATGACATAGCGTCGCGATCCGTCGCCGGCGAAGCGGGTGAGGGTGGCCCGGTGCAGCAGGTAGTCGGGGCGGGCGGCGTGGGGCGCGGCGGCGGGATGGGGCGCTCCGGCATGGCTGTGCAGCAGGAGCCAGGAACTGAGCCCGGCGGCCACCACCAGGGCGCCCCAGGCGCCGCCTACCCACCAGCGCCGGGACGGCTTCATGGGTCTCCCGCAGCCGCGCGCGCCTCGAGCAGCCGGTCGCAGACCTCGCGAACGGCGCCGTCGCCGCCGCGTGCCCCGGTGCACCAGTCGGCCCGCGAGCGGATCGCGGCCACGGCGTTGGCGGGGGCGATGCACAGGCCGGCGACGGCAAACGCGCCGAGATCCGCCACGTCGTCGCCCATGAATGCGCATTGCGCGGGTTCCAGGCCCGTGGCCGCCGCTGCGTCGAGCAGGCACCGGCGCTTGTCGTCGACGCCCTGGTGCACGCGCTCGATGCCCAGTTCCGCG
>JBJKSR010000319.1:0-4545 GCA_046703965.1 Gammaproteobacteria bacterium
CTCGCACCCAGGGCGGAACCCGCCAGGATGCCGAGCACGATGGGTGCCACCACCAGGGGCGGCGTGTCCCCGTGACTCAGGTAATAGCCCGCCCCCGTGGCCGCGGTGATGCCGATCATGAAATTCGATGTCGCGGTAGACACGCGGAAGGGCAGGCGCATGAACCGATCCATGGCGAGCACCTTGAAAGCGCCCGAGCCGATCCCGAGCAGGGCGGACAGCAGGCCGGCGCCGATCATGGTGACAAAGCCCCGCCCCACGCCGGTCACGCCGTAGGCGTGTGAGGTACCGTCGGCTTCCGTGTAACGGCCGCCCAGCGCGAGCCGATCGGCGACGGGACTATTGTCGACCGCCGGTTTCTCGTGCCCGGCCGCGGACATCTGCGACAAAAGGGCGGTGGGCAGCAGCATGATGCCGAACACCAGGATCAGCACGCGGCTCGACACCAGGTGCGCGACGGCCACCCCGATCAGCGCGCCGCCCGAGGCGGCAACCTGCAGCACCAGGCCGACGCGCAGGTTGGACAGGCCCGACACCATCACCCGGCGTGCGGCGCCGATCGACGTCGCAACGACGCCGAAGATGCTGGCCCCGATGGCCAGTTGCGCCGGCAGCCCGAACGCCAACGTGAGCACGGGAACGACCACGACGCCGCCGCCCATCCCGGTCAGGGCACCCAGGCCGCCGGCCACCACACCGACCGCGAACAGGATGCCGATGTCCAGATGACTCATGGGATCGCCGCGTCACGCAGAACGTACAGGATAACCGCTGCGTGTTACAGGCACTTTAACCGGCCACCGGATCACGCCGCACCGCGCAATCCCGGCTCAGTCCCTGCCGAAGTCGAAACCCTGTTCGCCGGCGCCGACGCGGATCGTGTCCCCGGAGCCGAAGCGTCCGGCGAGGATCGCCTCGGCAAGCGGATTTTCGAGTTGCTGCTGGATCGCGCGCTTGAGCGGCCGCGCCCCGTACACCGGGTCGAAACCGGCCTCACCCAGCTTGTCGAGCACGGCATCGTCCACGTCGAGCGTGATGTCGCGCGCGGCCAGGCGGCGGGCCAGGAAATCGACCTGAATCCGGGTGATCGCGCGCAGTTGCGACTTGTCCAGCGGATGAAACACCACCACTTCGTCGACCCGGTTGATGAACTCGGGACGGAACTGGCTGCGCACGATTTCCATCACCGCATCGCGCATCGCCGCGTAGTTCTCCTCGCCGGTCATGCGCTGAATGATGTCGGAGCCCAGGTTCGAGGTCATCACGATCACGGCGTTTCGGAAATCGACGGTACGGCCCTGGCCGTCGGTCAGGCGGCCGTCGTCGAGCACCTGCAGCAGCACGTTGAAGACGTCGGGATGCGCTTTCTCGACCTCGTCGAGCAGGATCACGGCGTACGGCCGGCGGCGCACCGCCTCGGTCAGGTAACCACCCTCCTCGTAGCCGACGTAGCCGGGCGGCGCCCCGATCAAGCGCGCGACCGAATGCTTCTCCATGAACTCGCTCATGTCGACGCGCACCATGGCTTCCTCGGTGTCGAACAGGAAACCGGCCAGCGCCTTGCACAACTCCGTCTTGCCGACGCCGGTCGGGCCGAGGAACAGGAACGAGCCGTTCGGCCGATTGGGATCGGCCAGGCCGGCGCGCGAGCGGCGCACGGCGTTGGCCACCGCGGCAATGGCCTCGTCCTGGCCGACGACCCGCTCGTGCAGCGCCTGCTCCATGCGCAACAGCTTTTCCTTCTCGCCTTCCAACATCCGCGAGATCGGAATACCGGTCCAGCGAGAAACCACTTCCGCGACCTCCTCGTCGGATACCTTGTTGCGCAACAGGCGCGGCGCCTCGCTCTCGGCCGCGTTCTCGTGCGCCTGGGCATCGGCCAGGCGTTTTTCCAGCTCCGGGATGCGCCCGTACTGGATTTCCGACATGCGACTCAGGTCGCCGGCGCGCCGCGCCGTCTCCAGTTCGATGCGCGCACGCTCGAGTTCCTCCTTGACCTGCGCCGTGCCCTGCAGGGCCGCCTTCTCGGCCTTGAGCACTTCTTCCAGGTCGGCGGATTCGCGCGACAAGGCGTCGATCTCCTCCTCCAGCGTCTTCAGCCGGCGCTTCGAGGCCTCGTCCTTTTCCTTCTTCAGCGCCTCGCGCTCGATCTTGAGCTGGATCAGGCGCCGCTCCAACCGGTCCAGTTCCTCCGGTTTGGAATCGATCTCCATGCGGATGCGGCTCGCCGCCTCGTCCACCAGGTCGATGGCCTTGTCGGGGAGCTGACGGTCGGTGATGTAGCGCTGCGACAGCGTCGCCGCGGCTACGATCGCGGGGTCGGTGATCTCGATCCCGTGGTGGACCTCGTAGCGCTCCTTGAGCCCGCGCAGGATCGCAATCGTGTCTTCCACCGACGGCTCATCGACGAGCACACGCTGGAATCGGCGCTCGAGCGCGGCATCCTTTTCGATGTACTTGCGGTATTCGTCGAGCGTAGTGGCGGCGATGCAGTGCAGTTCGCCGCGGGCGAGCGCGGGCTTGAGCAAGTTGCCGGCATCCATCGCGCCCTCGGCCTTGCCGGCACCCACCAGCGTATGCAGTTCGTCGATGAAGAGCACGATGCGCCCTTCTTCCTTGCCGATCTCCTGCAGCACCGCCTTGAGCCGTTCCTCGAATTCGCCGCGGAACTTGGCGCCGGCCAGCAACGCGGCCATGTCGAGCGCAAGCAGGCGCTTGTCCTTGAGGCCTTCCGGCACTTCACCGTTGAGGATGCGCTGGGCAAGCCCCTCGACGATGGCCGTCTTGCCCACCCCGGGCTCGCCGATCAGCACCGGGTTGTTCTTGGTGCGCCGCTGCAGGATCTGGATCACGCGCCGGATTTCCTCATCGCGCCCGATGACCGGATCGAGCTTGCCGGATTCGGCCCGGGCGGTGAGGTCCATCGTGTACTTGTCGAGTGCCTGGCGCTTGTCCTCGGCGTTGGGGTCGTTCACTCGCGCTCCGCCGCGCAAGTCCTCGATGGCGTGCTCGACGGCGCCCTTCGTCGCGCCGGCCTCCTTGAGCGCGCCGCCCACCGCCCCCTTGTCCTCCAGGCAGGCGAGTACGAACAGCTCGCCGGCGACGAACTCGTCTTTGCGCTGCTGCGCGAGCTTGTCGGTGATGTTGAGCACCCGGTTGAGGTCGTTGCCGATGTGCACTTCGCCCGGCATGCCCTTCTGCTCCGGCACGCGGTCGAGGATCGCATCGAGCCGGTTCTCGAGCACGCTGGTATTGACGCCCGCCTTGGACAGCAGCGGGCGCACGCTGCCGCCGTCCTGCTGAAGCATCGCGAGCAGCAGGTGCGCCGGTTCGATAAAGGGATGGTCGCGGCCCACGGCAAGCGATTGCGCGTCGGCCAGCGCCATCTGGAATTTGCTGGTCAGTTTGTCGAGTCGCATGGTCCTGCCCGTTCTTCGGATAACCCTTAAATAAGGTCATCTGCCCGCCGTTTCAAGCGAAGCGGTGTGCGGGCGCGTGCGTTAGCCCGGCAGCAGGCGCACGAGTGCGTAGATCAGGCCGATCCCGACAGCGACCAGCAACACCGTGACGGCCGACTCGCGCCCCCGCTTGTGCCCGCGCAGCCGCGGGATGAGATCGGCCAGGGCGATGTAGACGAGACTGGCGGAGGCGACCACCAGTACATAATCCAGCGCGGCCGTCGACCCGCGCAGGGAAACCAGGGAGATCATGCCCCCGGCGACCATGGCCATGCTGGAAAAAATCGTCAGGGCAAGGGCCCGCGCGCGGCGCATCCCGGTCATCACGAGGACCGAGAGGTCGCCCACCTGCTGGGGAACGTGGTGCGCGAGGATCGCCGCGAACAGGAGCCATGCGGTGCGGTGACCGACGAGCACTGCGGCACCGAGCAGCACGCCGGCAAGGACATTGTGCAGGCTGGTGCCGGAGAGCACCAGGATGGCGGTGGAACGGTCCTCGGCCGCGGCCGCCCGCGCGGAACCCGGTTCCACGTCGTGCGCATGGTGCCAGTGAATCAGCTTTTCCAGCGCGAAAAAGACCAGCATGCCAAGCGCCAGCGCCAACCCGAAGTTCACGCCGGCTCCGGGCGCGGCATCGGCGAAGGCGCCGGGCAGCAGATCGAGGCAAGCGACGCCCAGCAGCACGCCGGTGCTGAAGCTCACCAGGGCCGGAACCAGGCGCGACAGGCGCTGCGCGCCGAGCAGGGCGAGCAATGCCGCGCCGGACGCGCTGGCCAGGGCCGCGATGCCGGTCAATACCAATGTCCATGCCCAGTTCGACATTACTGCATCCTTACCGCCGATGCCCGTAGTTTGCCCGAGGCGTCAAGTCTCCCCCGCCCCGCTCTCGATCCAGGCGAGGGTCGCCATGCGCCCCGTTTCCCCGTCGCGCCGATAGGAATAGAAGCGATCAGGGCCGGAAAACGTGCACAGTCCGCTTTGCTCGACGTCGCCCACGCCCAGGCTCCGCAGACGCGCCCCGGCCAGTCCCGGGAGATCGCAATGCCAATGCCCGGCCTCGCCGGTGCCGTTGAACGCTCCCGCCGCC
>JBJKSR010000320.1:0-4046 GCA_046703965.1 Gammaproteobacteria bacterium
ACGGTGATCGGCTGCCCCTACGAGGGCCCGATCGCCCCGCAGGCGGTCGCCGACGTCGCCGAACGCCTGGACGCCATGGGCTGCTACGAGATCTCGCTCGGCGACACCATCGGCGTGGGCACGCCGCTCAAGGCGCAGCGCATGCTCTCGGCGGTGGCCGAGCGCGTGCCGATGGACCGGCTCGCCGTGCACTTCCACGATACCTATGGACAGGCGCTCGCCAACATCCTCGCCTGTTTGCAGATGGGCGCCGGCGTGGTGGACTCGTCCACCTCCGGCCTCGGCGGCTGCCCGTACGCCAAGGGCGCGACCGGCAATGTCGCCACCGAGGACGTACTGTACCTGCTTACCGGCCTCGGCATCGAAACCGGCGTCGACATGGACCGCCTGCTCGCCGCCGGCGCCTTTATCAGCGACGCACTGGGACGCGCCCCCGACAGCCGGCTCGGGCGCATTCCCGCCGACAGCCGCCGCACCCCCTGAGTTGCCGCGCGCGGATTCGGGCCATTAAACTTCCGTAACGTCCTGAATCTTCGTAAAGTATTACACTTTGGCTACAAGGGCTGACCTCAATACAGCCTGCTGTCCGGGGGAATCACCGTCCGGAATCCATGAGCCGGAAAGGAGAACTCATCAGCATGTCCAGGCCCGCCGCCCTGACAATCGGCATCGTTGCTATTGCCTGCGCGAGCGCCTGGACCACCGCGCGAGCCGCCCGGCCTTTCACTTTCGACACCGTCGTCGCTCGGGCGCAAGCGCTCGCCGCCAAGCCCTACAAGGCGCCGCCGGGCATTCCCACGGCGCTCGCCAACCTGGACTACGACCAGTACCAGCAGATCCGCTTCCGCCCGAACCAGAGCCTGTGGCGCCAGAGCCATACCCGCTTCCAGGTGATGCTGATCGCGCCGGGCGAATACTTCAACCACACGGTGCGCATCAACACCGTCACCGCGGCCGGCGTCCATCCGCTGGAATTCGTCAAGTCCTGGTTCACTTGGCCATCGGAGCAGATCGAATCCACGGTGCCAAACAACCTCGGCTACGCCGGCTTCAAGCTCACCTTCCCGCTGAACAAACCCGGCGACCACGACCAGTTCCTGGTTTTTGCCGGCGCCAGCTACTTCCGCGGCGTGGGCCGGGGGGAGAACTTCGGCTTGTCCGCCCGCGGCATCGCCGTCGACACCGGCCTGCCCGGCGGCGAGGAGTTCCCGAGCTTCACCGAGTACTGGCTGGTGCGCCCGAGCCCCACGGCGCACGTCATGGAATTCTATGCCCTGCTCAACGGGGCGAGCCTGACCGGGGCCTACCGCTTCGTGGTCTTCCCCGGAAAGCCCACCCACATCGAGGTGCATGCCCGCCTGTTCCTGCGCAAGGACATCAAGCTGCTCGGCCTGGCGCCGCTGACCAGCATGTTCTATTACGGCGCGAATACGCCTCGCCCCGCGGGCGAATGGCGACCCGCGGTGCATGATTCCGGCGGCCTGCTCATCCATTCCGGTACCGGCGAATGGCTGTGGCGGCCGCTGATCAACCCGCTCTCGCTGCAGATGGACTACTTCGAGGCGAACTCGCCGCAGGGCTTCGGCCTGCTGCAGCGCATCACCCGTTTCAGCGCCTACGAGGACGCCGGCGCGCGCTACGACAACCGCCCCAGCGCCTGGGTCGAGCCGCACGCCGACTGGGGCAAGGGGCACGTGGTGCTGGTCGAGATCCCGACCGACTCGGAAACCAACGACAACATCGTCGCCTTCTGGAGCCCCGACGCCGACGCCAAGGCCGGCGCAAAGTACGAACTCGACTACAGCCTGGATTTCGGCGGCCCGGACATACCGGACGAACCCATGGCCCGCGCCGTGGCCACCTATGTCGGCACCGCCAAGCCGCCGCCCGGGATCAACGCCAAGAGCGTGTACCGTGCGGTGGTGGATTTCGCGGGCGGGCCGCTGTCGGGGATCGGCTCGGGCAAGTCGGTCCGGGCGGTCGTGAGCGGACTCGAAGGGACGCAGATACTCTCGCAGAACGTCTACTGGGTGCAGGCCAACAAGCACTGGCGCCTGGCGATACTCGCCGCGCCCGCCCCCGGCAAACCGCTCGATCTGCGCGCCTTCCTCAAGTCCGGCGGCAAGACGCTGTCCGAGACCTGGAACTACGCGCTGCCCGCCAAGAACCGAATCACCGGTGGATGACCCCGACCCGCTTCCGCTGCCGGCCCCGCCGATCCGCCGCGCGAGCCTGGCCTATCCCCGCCACCGCCTGCGCCCCCGCCGAACCCGCACCCACCCGCCGTGGCGGTGGATCGCCCGCTGGCGGAGGACGCTGTTCCTCTCCCTGGTCGGCGTGCAGACGCTGTTCGCCACCTACTACCTGATTTCGGTTCTGCCCTACCACGCCAGCACGCTGCTGGAGATCGCGCTCGCGGTCGCCTTCGCCCTGAGCTTCGCCTGGGTGAGCGTCGGCGCCTGGCTTGCGGTCTTCGGCTTTTTCTTCCGCCTCGTCGGCGGCGACCGGCGCAGTCTGGCCGCCCGCACCCCGGACGCGCGGCTCGAAGCCACGCCGCTCAAGCGCACCGCCCTGATCATGCCCCTGTACCACGAGCCGGTGGAACGCTGCTTTGCCGGTCTGGCGGCCGTATACCGGGCGCTCGAGCGCAGCGGACATCTCGAGCCTTTCGACTTCTTCGTGCTCTCCGACAGCCGCGACCCCGACGTGTGGCTCGCGGAGCAGGCGGCGTGGAGCGAGTGGGTGCGCCGGCTCGGCGCCGAGGGCCGGCTGCACTACCGCCGCCGGCGCGTCAACCTGCGCCACAAGAGCGGCAACGTCGCCGACTTCCTGCGCCGCTGGGGCCGCAATTACAGCTACTTCGTGGTGCTCGACGCCGACAGCCTGATGGCGGCCTCGACCCTGACGCGCATGGTGCAACTCATGGAGCGCAACCCGCGCGTCGGCATCCTGCAGGCGCCGCCGCGGATCATCCGCGCGCGTTCGCTGTTCGCGCGCGTGCAGCAGTTCGCCAACGCCCTGTACGGCCCGATCTTCAGCACGGGGCTGGCCGCGATCCAGCTCGGCGACGGGGCCTACTGGGGGCACAACGCGATCATCCGCAGCCGCGCCTTCATGGCCCACTGCGGGCTGGCCAGCCTGCACGGGATCGGCCTGTTCCGCGGCCCCATCCTGAGCCATGACTTCGTCGAGGCCGCCTACTTGCGCCGCGGGGGCTACGAGGTGTGGCTGGAGCCGACGCTCGCCGGCAGCTACGAGGAATCGCCGCCCAGCCTGGTCGACGAACTCGCGCGCGACCGCCGCTGGGCGCGCGGCAACCTGCAGCATCTGCCGATCATGCTCGGCGGGCGCCTGGGACCGGTACAGCGCTTCATCTTCCTCAACGGCATCGTGGCTTACGCCGCGGCGCCGCTCTGGCTCGCCTTCCTCATCCTCACCGGGTTCGAGGTGGCCCACTTCACGCTGTGGCCGATCAACTATTTCCCCGGCGGCCACCGGCTGGCTCCGCTGTGGCCCGAATGGCATCCCGAGTGGGCGATCCGCCTTGCCGCAAGCACCGCCTTCGTGCTTTTCGTCCCCAAGCTCCTCGCCTGGGTGGACGCCCTGTTCAGGCCCGGGCTGCGCGCCGCGTTCGGCGGCGCCGCCCGCCTCGCCGCGGGCGTGCTGATCGAAAGCTTCGTGTCCGTGCTGCTGGCGCCGGTGCGCATGCTCGCTCACAGCCGCTTCGTGCTGGAAGCCCTGCTCGGCCTGCGCATCTACTGGGCGGGGCAGAACCGCGCCGGCCCCATCGACTGGTGGCCGGCGCTTCTGATGCACGGCGACGGGGTGGTGCTCGGCACCGGCTGGGGGATCTTTTCGTGGTGGCTGCGCCCGCTGTATTTCTACTGGTCGCTGCCCGTCATCCTGCCGCTGGTGCTCGCGCCGCTGGTGGCGGTAGTCACCAGCCGTGTGCGCAGCGGCGAATGGTTTACCCGCCTCGGGCTGCTCTTGACGCCCGAGGACCGGGAGCCGCCCCGCGTGGTGACGGACCGGGCCGACCTCCTGAC
>JBJKSR010000321.1:0-6264 GCA_046703965.1 Gammaproteobacteria bacterium
AGCAACGCCAGCGTCCGCTCCAGTTCCTGGCGCATCAGCACCAGCATCCGCTCCACCCCTGCCTGCCCGCCCGCGGCGAGCGCATACAGGTAGGGCCGGCCGAAGGAACAGGCGTTCGCCCCCAGCGCCAGTGCCTTGACGATGTGCGTCGCCCGCCGCACGCCGCCGTCCACGATCAGTTCCAGCCCGTCGCCGACGGCGTCGCGGATCGGCGCGACGCAATCGATCGGGGCCGGGGCCGAATCGAGTTGGCGTCCGCCGTGGTTCGAAATCATGATCGCGCTGGCGCCGATCTCGGCGGCACGCCGCGCATCCTGCGGACTCTGTAAGCCCTTGATCACGAACGGCCCGGGCCACTGTTCCGCCAGCCAGGCCGCATCGTCCCAGGTCAGCGCCCGATCGAACTGGCGGTTGACGTACTCGATCAGCGACATCGCGCCCGCCCCGAGCGCATCAACACGATGGGCGACATTGGCCATGCGAAAGTCGCGATCCAGCAGATAATGCCAGCTCCAATGCGGGCTCGCCAGAAAACTCGCGAGCGCGCCCAGGGTGAATTTCGGCGGCATCACCATGCCCGTGCGCAAATCCCGCTCGCGGTTCCCCGCGAGCGGGGTGTCCACGGTCAGGCACAGGGCCTGGTAACCAGAATCCCGCGCCCGTTCGACGAATTCGCGGGTCAGCCCCCGGTCCTTGAAGATGTAGATCTGGAACATCTTGGGCCCGCTGCAGGCGCCCGCGACCTCCTCGATGCTGGAATTGCCCATCGTCGAGAGGCTGTAGCAGACCCCCGCCCCGGCGGCGGCCCGGGCCACGCCCAATTCCCGTTCGTGGTGGAACAGGCGGTTCATGCCGGTCGGCGCCAGCACCAACGGCATGGACAACTCGGCGCCGAACAGGCGCGTCCGGGTATCGATCCGCGACACGTCGCTCAGCGGACCCGGCATCAGCCGATAGCCATCGAAGGCCCGGGTATTGTTCCGCAACGTCCATTCGTCGTCCGCCCCGCCGTCGATGTAATGAAAAAGCGGCGCGGGCAGGCGTCGGCGCGCCAGCGGACGAAAATCCATGAGATTGAAACAGCGCTGGATGTCGATCGCGGTCTCCTCGGCGGCCTCTTCCCGCCCGCCGGATTCTCCCGGGTCGGCCCAGCCGGGGGGCCGTCCCCGGTGCGTGCCGCTACTATAGCCCAGGCCGCCGAGGCCGCAGTCCGGCATTTGGCTAAGTCCCCATCAAAACGGATAAAATGGTCCGTTTACCGCCGCCCCAAGCGCCCGATTCATGAGTACCGCCCGCATACGAAACATCGCCATCATCGCTCACGTCGATCATGGCAAGACCACGCTGGTTGACCGGCTGCTGCAGCAGTCGGGGACTTTCGACGCCCGCAGCGAGCCCGTGGAGCGCGTGATGGACTCCAACGACCTGGAGCGCGAGCGCGGCATCACGATACTGTCCAAGAATACGGCACTTACCTGGCGGGACTACCACATCAACATCGTGGACACGCCCGGCCACGCCGACTTCGGCGGCGAGGTCGAGCGCGTGCTCTCCATGGTGGATTCCGTACTGCTGCTGGTCGACGCCGTGGACGGACCCATGCCGCAGACACGCTTCGTGACCCAGAAGGCACTGGCGCGCGGCCTGCGCCCGATCGTGGTCATCAACAAGATGGACCGCCCCGGCGCGCGCCCGCACTGGGTCCTGGACCAGACCTTCGACCTCTTCGACCGCCTCGGCGCCACCGACGAGCAGCTCGACTTCCCGGTGCTCTATGCCTCCGCACTGAGGGGTTGCGCGGGCACGGACCCCGACGCCCCGGCAGCGGACATGGAGCCGCTGTTCCGGGCGATCGTCGAGTACGTGCCGGCACCCTGCGTAGACGCCGACGGGGCGCTCCAGCTCCAGGTAAGTTCGCTGGACTACAGCAGCTACGTGGGCGTTATCGGCATCGGCCGCATCACCCGCGGAACGTTGAAGGCCAACATGCCGGTCACCGTGGTCGGTCGCGATGGCACGAAGCGCAACGGCCGTGTCCTGCAGATCTTCGACTTCCACGGCCTCGAGCGCGTCGAGGTGGCCTCGGCGGAGGCCGGCGACATCGTCGCCTTCACCGGGCTTTCGCCACTGTACATTTCCGACACCCTATGCGCGACCGGCAACGTCGAGCCGTTGCCCGCGCTCACCGTGGACGAACCCACCGTGAGCATGGGGTTCCAGGTGAACGATTCGCCCTTCGCCGGGCGCGACGGCAAGTACATCACCAGCCGGCAAATCCGCGAGCGCCTGCAGCGCGAGCTGCTGCACAACGTGGCGCTGAAGGTCGAGGACACCGGCGATCCCGACCGCCTCAAGGTCTCGGGGCGCGGGGAGTTGCACCTGTCGATCCTGATAGAGAACATGCGCCGCGAGGGCTACGAGCTGGGCGTGTCGCGCCCGCAGGTCGTCGTAAAGGAAATCGACGGCGTGAAGCAGGAGCCGTACGAGCAACTCAGCGTCGACGTCGAGGAAGCGCACCAGGGCGCCGTCATGCAGATACTCGGCGAGCGCGGCGCGGACCTCAAGAACATGGTACCTGACGGGCGGGGACGCGTGCGCCTCGACTACATCGTGCCCGCGCGCGGCTTGATCGGCGTACGCTCGCCGTTCCTCTCGGCGACCCAGGGCACCGGCCTGATGTACCACGTCTTCGACCACTACGCGCCGCTCAAGCGCGGCGAGTTCGGCCAGCGCGCCAACGGCGTGATGATCTCCAACGGCAGCGGCAAGGCGCTCGGCTATGCCCTGTTCAATCTACAGGAACGCGGGAAAATGTTCGTCGCGCCCGGCGACGAGGTGTACGAAGGCATGATCGTCGGCGAGCACGTGCGGGGCAACGACCTGACGGTGAATCCGCTCAAGGCCAAGCAATTGACCAATATCCGGGCCGCCGGTTCGGACGAGAACATCCTGCTCACGCCTGCGATCCGCATGACGCTCGAGCAGGCGCTCGAGTTCATTGACGACGACGAGCTGGTGGAGGTCACGCCGCATCACCTGCGCCTGCGCAAAAAACACCTGCAAGAGAGCCAACGCAAGCGCGCAGCCCGCGCCAGTGCGCCCTGCGCTTGACATCGCGGAACTTCCGCGGGGACAATTGCGGCTGCCGCTGGCGTCCTGCAAAGAGCAGGGCATGGGAAGCCGGTGCGTTCGTTTCCTGCGAACAAGTCCGGCGCTGCCCCCGCAACGGTAGGCGAGACGACGGTACGTCAACAGGCCACTGCGTACGACGATTACGCGGGAAGGCGACGGACCGGGTGGAGTTCCTTCCACGCCTCGCAAGCCCGGAGACCGGCCACGGCACACGTCTCGGTGCTGCGGCGGGCGGCTTCCGGAGTCCTGACCGGCTCTTCCTTCCTCGCGCACCGACTGGTACCGGCAAGCCCCTGAAGGGCTTGTACCCGCATGCGGGTCGGCTGCGAGAGGTAAGAACATGCTGCGAACGACCATCTGCCTGGGGGCGTTGTGCACCTTGGGCACGGCCCTTGCCCAATCCCCGGCTTCCACCACGCCCGCCACCGACCTGAGCCCCATCATCGTCACCGCGCCGACCGGAACGCGCCAGCCGATCGACGAGACGCTCGCGCCGGTGATTGTCCTCGACACGCCCCAACTCGAGTCCTTCTGGGACGCCGACATCGCCACCCTCCTCCAGTTCCAGGCCGGGCTGGACATCGCGCGCGAAGGCGGTCCCGGGCAGCCGGCGTCGCTGTTCCTGCGTGGTACCGGCAGCGCCGAGACCCTGGTGCGCGTGGACGGCATCCGCGTCAATCCCGGCTCGATAGGTGGCCCGCCGCTGTCCAACATCCTGGCCGGCAGCCTGAGCCGGGTCGAAATCGTCGAGGCGCCCCGCTCCGCCCTGTATGGCTCGGACGCGATCGGCGGGGTCATCGACATTACCACCTGGCAGCCCGCGCGCAACGGCGTCGCCTGGGGCGCCGGCGCAAGTGGCGGCTCCTTTGCAAGCCGCGGCTTCGGGGCGCACGGCGGCGGCGGCAACGGCACCGTTTTCGGGGGTGCCGGCGTAAATTTCTTCGAGACCGGCGGCTACCCTCCGCAGGCCGGCAGCACGCAGGATAGCGCCTGGCGCAACCTGGAGGTCGATGCCAGCCTCGGCGCCCAGGGCGACGCGGGCGAGGCGTATGCGACCGTGTGGCGTTCCAGCGGCACGAGCGACTACCTCGACTACGGCCTTAATCCGGTCAGCGAGGACTACACCGATCGCGTGGCAAGCCTGCACCTGTCGCGCCAGATGAACGCCCATTGGTCGAGCCGCGTGATCCTCGGCCAGTATTACAACGGCATCCGCCAAGTCCAGTCGACCGACTTTCTCAGCACGTGGCGCAATTCGGTGGATTGGCGCAACGACATCGCGCTGGGCGAGCATCAACTTCTCAGTGCCGGCCACTACCTCCCACACCAGCACGTCAACGCCCTGTCGTACGGCACCGCATACGACCGGACCCACGGCAACCAGGCGCTCTATGCCCAGGACCAGATCGGGTGGGACACGCAGCGCGTGGTGCTCGCGGGGCGCCTGACGCATTTCTCGAGCTTCGGCGACCAGGTCACCTGGAACGCCGATTATGGCCTGCGGTTCGCGGGGCACTGGCGCATCACGGCCGGCGCCGGTACCGGCTTCCGTGCGCCGACGGCCACCGACCGCTACGGCTACGGCGGCAATCCCGACCTGCAGCCGGAATACTCCCACAGCCTCAACGCGGCGCTCTACCGCGACCTCGGCGCCCACGCCCGAATCGGCCTGAACCTGTACCGCAACCGCGTAAGCGACCTGATCACGTTCGAATCCTCGGGCACCGGCGGGCGGGAAGAAAACATCGGCCGGGCGACCATCACCGGCGCCAATATCACGGCACGCCTGTCATACGGCCCCTGGCTTATCCAGCCCGGACTCGACGTGCAGCGGCCGCTCAACGACCAGACCGGCGGCTACCTGCCGCGCCGCACCCGCCGCAGCCTGACGCTGAACATGGGCTACGACGCCGGCCGCTGGCGCGCCGGCGTGCATCTGCTCGCCGCCGGCCCGACCAAGGATTCGGATTTCAGCACCACGACCAACGCCGGGTACCTTTTGACCACCCTGACCGGCAGCTGGCGCTTTGCCCGCCACTGGCGTCTGCGCGCACGCCTCGACAACGTCTTCGACGTGCACTACCAGAGGGCGGCGGGCTACGACAGTCCCGGCCGCGGGCTCTACCTCGGGATCGCGTACGCTGCGGACTGACGCGGCGCCGTGGCACGCTGCCCCGCAGAGGCGCTCAGGGGCCCCGCGCTTAATCCAGCCGGACTACGCGGTGTCTGCGGGGATTATTGCGCGGGCGGCGCGCTCTGCTGCATGCTCGGACGCGCCGCGGCCGACTCGTACCATCCCGCCAGCCACGAACAGCGTGCACGCCAGTCGAACTCCGGTTCGCGCAGGTCCACGTAGGCCAGCGCACAGGCCAGGTTCAGGCCGTCGAGCTGGAAGCGCTCGCGGCTGCCGTCGAAGCGTTCATCCAGGACGGCGAGCACGCGTTCGATGCCCTGCAGCCGACGCGCGATCATGTCCTGGTTCTGTTGCCCCTCGGGTTTGCGCCGCTCGATGACGACGTAGACCATTGACTCGATGACGCCGTGGGCCAGGGCGGCGACGGACAGCGCCCGCGCGGCCTCCGCCGCATCACGCGGCAACAGCGGCGGCCACGGATGGGCCTGCTCCAGCCACTGGATGATCATGTCGCTGTTGGACAGCGCCGTGCCCTCGTCGGTGACGAGCGTCGGCACCTGCGACATGGGGTTCACGGCAAGCAGTTCGGCCGGACTGCGCCACGGATCGACCCGGACCTCCTCGGTCGAACCGAGAAGATCCTTTTCGATCAGCGCCACCTTGACCTTGCGCGCGAAGGGCGAGGTCGGGCTGATGTACAGTCGCATCGGTACTCTCCTCTTCGTTGCCCGCACATATTTTCTCAAATCCGGCGGTTCCGCCGGAAACGGCTAGGCCGAATCGGTCACCGTACGGAGGGGGCGGCCTATGGTGCGCCGCATGTACAGGATGGGGAAGAAAGCAATTGCGGCGGCCGCAATCAGGTAGTAGGCCGGCATGGCGTTGTCGTTGGTCATCGCGACGAGCCATGTTACGGCCAGCGGCGCAGTGCCCCCGAAGGCCGACGTGGAGACGTTGTAGCCCACCGCAAACCCGCCGAAACGGACACGCGTCGGGAA
>JBJKSR010000322.1:0-5832 GCA_046703965.1 Gammaproteobacteria bacterium
TTGAGTCGCGTCGGGTTTGCTTCCTGCCTCGGTTCCGCCGGAGTTTGTTTTTCGTTGCGTCGCGGCGCCGTTGCGAGATAAAGACTAACTGACGCGCCGGATCGTGAAATCGGCGAGCGCGACGAGGGCATCCCGGTAGCGGGATTCGGGCAGTACCCCGACGGCCTCCCGCGCCGCGGTCGCGTAGGCCCGGGCCCGCTCGTGCACGTAATTCACGGCCCGGGTCTCGTCGATGGCCGAGAGCACCGCCGACAGACTGTCCGTACCGCCCCGCTCGATCGCCTGACGCAGCACGGCCACCTGCTCCGGCCCCGCATGGTCGCGCGCGTAGATCAGCGGCAGCGTCGCCTTGCCCTCGGCCAGGTCGTCACCGAGGTTCTTGCCGGTCTGCACCGGATCCGCGCTGTAGTCGAGCACGTCGTCGACGAGTTGGTAGGCGATACCCAGGTTGAGTCCGTAAGCGCCCAGGGCGTCTTCCTCGTCGCGTTCGCGGCCGGCAATCACGGCACCCAGGCGGGCCGCGGCTTCGAAAAGCCGCGCCGTCTTGCGCTCGATGACCGCGAAGTAGCGCTCCACGGTCGTGTCCGGATCGTTGCACAGCATGAGCTGCAGCACCTCGCCCTCGGCCACCGCGTTGGTGGCGTCGGCGAGCACCGCCATGACGCGCATGCGCTCGACCTCGACCATCATCTGGAAGGCCCGCGAGTAGAGGAAGTCGCCGACCAGCACGCTCGGGGCGTTGCCCCACAGGGCATTGGCCGTCTTGCTCCCGCGGCGACGCTCCGAACCGTCGACGACGTCGTCGTGAAGCAGCGTGGCGGTATGAATGAACTCCACGACGGCCGCCAGGTTGACGTGCTCGTCGCCGGCGTAGCCCGAAGCCTGTGCCGCCAGCAGCACGACCAGCGGGCGCAGGCGCTTCCCCCCGCCGGCCACGATATGGTTGGCCAGTTCGTTGATCAGCTCCACGTCGGAGCTCAGCCGCCTGCGGATGAACGCATCGACCGCGCCGAGGTCGTCGGCGACGAGTGCTGTGATCTCGGAAAGCTCCATTCACGCGGAAATGCCTGCCAGATCGGGGAATTCTAGCAGTATCGGCGCCGGACCGGTCGCCGGATTTGCGCCGGGACCTTATCCGTGATACACCAACATAAACCAAGGCGGGCGCGAACGACGGGGGGCGCGCAAATGCCGCAACGAAAGGAGAAATCCATGGCTCGCGACGCAAATCGGTCAAGGACCCGCCGGGGCGGCCGCGGTTCGATCGCCGTCGGAGCATGCCTGGGCGCAGCGGCCGCCGCGATCCTGGCCGTCGCCGGCTGCGCTACCCAACCCGGGCAACCGGAAAACATCGTACGCTCCTACCCGCCGACGCAGGTCCAAGGCGTCAAAGTGTATTTCGCAAGCTGCAGGCCCGCGCATTACGACAATGTGGCGAAGCTGGACGCCAGCAAACTGGGCCTCTTCTCCTCCTATGGGTTCAACCTGCGCTGGCTCCGGTCGCTGCGCGACCAGGCGGCGGGCCTGGGGGCCGACGGCGTGCTATTGATCCCGCTGGGCTCCGTGGCCACCTTCGGCGCGGAAGAACACGGCCCGGGCTTCAGGGCACTCGCCATCCGCCTGGCCGCAACGCCGGCGCCGACTCCGGGCACGGCCCTGTGGGCCGCCCACTGCGAAAAGGCCGCGCGGCAGCTCGACTACCGGGTCTTCCATCGCAGTACGGGACTGGCCGGCAAACGCGGCGGCGGCTGAGCCGCCGACGGCGCGCCGACGCCGCGGAAAGGCCCGCCGCGCTTGACCGGCGATCGTTGCTGCCTTTACAATTCGCGATTCACTACGATCTTCTGACGGTTCAGCCATCATGTACGCGGTCATCGTTTCCGGCGGCAAGCAGTACCCGGTCAGCCCGGGCGACGTCGTGCGCCTTGAAAAGCTTCCCGAGGCCGAGGGATCGGCCGTGGAATTCGACCGGGTCGCCCTGGTCGCCAACGACGACGGTGAGGTCACCGTCGGCACCCCGTGGGTGGACGGTGCGCGCGTGAAGGGCGAAGTGACGGCGCAGGGCCGCGACAGAAAGGTCATGATCATCAAGTTCCACCGCCGTCAGAACTATCGCCGACGGAAGGGGCATCGTCAGGCTTACACCGACGTGCGGATCTCCGAGATCCTCGGCAAGTAAAACGGGAGATTACTCATGGCACATAAAAAGGCAGGCGGCAGCTCACGCAACGGTCGCGACTCCGAGTCGAAACGCCTTGGCGTGAAGCGCTATGGCGGGCAGCGGATTGCGGCGGGCGAGATCATCGTGCGCCAGCGCGGCACCCACTTCCATCCCGGCGAGAACGTCGGCATGGGCCGCGACCACACCCTGTTCGCGCGCGCCGAGGGTACCGTGGACTTCCGCGTACGCGGACCCAAGGGCCGGAAGTTCATTTCGGTTCTGACCGACTGAACGCGCCGCGACTGCCGCGCCATCCGAAAACCCTGGCCCCGGCCGGGGTTTTTTGTCTCCACGGCATGCGAGCCCCGAGCCTATGAAATTCGTAGACGAAGCAACCGTAAGCGTCGAAGCCGGACGCGGCGGCAACGGCTGCGTCAGCTTCCGCCGGGAGAAGTTCATTCCCCACGGCGGACCCGACGGCGGTGACGGCGGCAACGGCGGCAGCGTCTGGCTGGTCGCGAAATCCGGATTGACGACCCTGGTGGATTTCCGCACCCAACGCCGGTTCCGGGCCACCTCGGGACAGGCCGGGGCGGGCCGCCAGATGTCGGGCGCGGCCGGCACCGACATCGAGGTGCCGGTTCCGGTGGGCACCCTCGTATACGAGGCCGATACCGGCGAACTGATCGGCGATTTGACCACTCCCGGCGAGCGCCTGCTGGTGGCACGCGGCGGTCGCGGCGGTCGCGGCAACATCCATTTCAAGTCGAGCGTGAACCGGGCCCCGCGCCGCGCGACACCGGGTACGGAGGGGGAGTCCCGGCGCCTGCGCCTGGAACTGAAGCTGCTGGCCGACGTCGGCCTGGTGGGAATGCCCAATGCCGGCAAATCCAGCCTGCTCGCCGCCGTTTCCGCGGCTCGCCCCAAGGTCGCCGACTACCCCTTCACCACCTTGCACCCGGAACTGGGAGTCGTCCGCCTCGGGCCCGAACGCAGTTTCGTGATCGCCGACGTGCCCGGCCTGATCGAGGGCGCTGCGCAGGGACACGGGCTCGGCATCCAGTTCCTGCGCCACGTGGAGCGCACACGGCTGCTCCTGCACCTGGTGGACCTCGCGCCACCGGAAGGCTTTGACCTGCAGGTGGTGCGCACCATCGAGGGCGAACTGGCCGCACACGGCCCCCGGCTCGCCGGACGCGAGCGCTGGCTGGTATTCACCAAGTCCGACCTGATGCCGGCGAAAGAAGCGGTAGAGCGTGCCCGAAACGCAACGACCGCGCTCGATTGGCGCGGTCGCTGGTTCGTGATCTCGTCGGCAGGGCGCGACGGACTGGACACGTTACTGTCGGCGGTCGGCGATTGGCTTGCCGCCCACGCCGACGATGAATGACGCCGTGTCAGGCCGACAAGTTCTTGATACGGGCGTTCAGACGATGCTTGTAGCGCGCAGCCGTGTTCTTGGGCAGAATGCCCTTGTTGACCATGCTGTCGATCGTCGGCACGGCCTTGCGGAACGCATCGCGTGCTGCAGCGGCGTCGCCGCCGGCAGCCGCGGCCCGCACCCGCTTGATCGCGGTGCGCAGGGACGAGCGCAGGGCCTGGTTATGGATGCGGCGCTGCTCGGTCTGACGGGCGCGCTTGCGTGCCTGGGAAGAATTCGCCACTACAGCTTCTCCGGATGAGCCTTCAGGGAACGACGCAGTATGCCCGGTAACGGCAACAATTTCAAGCCTTCCCATCGGCCTTCCCGCCGCGGAGCCGTCTCTTGAGGCGGGGTCTGATCGCCAACCTGTCCACGGTGGGCGGCTTCACGCTGGTCTCGCGCATCCTCGGATTTGCGCGCGACGTGGTGTTCGCCACGCACTTCGGTGCCGGCTTCGGCATGGACGCCTTCCTCGTCGCCTTCAAGATCCCCAATTTCGGCCGCCGGCTCTTCGCCGAAGGCGCCTTCTCCCAGGCCTTCGTGCCGGTGCTCGCCGAATACCGGGCGACGCGCAGCGAAGCCGAGGTGCGCGATCTCATAGCGCGGACCGGGGGCACGCTCGCTGCCGTGCTGTTCCTGCTCACCGTCGTCGGCGTGGTGCTCGCACCGGTATTCATCTGGATCTTCGCACCGGGATTCCATGCCGATATCTCCAAGTTCGACCTCTCGGCCCACCTGCTGCGGCTGACCTTCCCCTACCTGCTGCTGATCTCGCTCACCGCCTTCGCCGGCGCGATACTCAATACCTACGGCCGCTTCGGACCACCCGCCTTCGCCCCGGTCCTGCTCAACGTGGCTTTCCTGGTGGCCGCGTTCGCCGTAGCGCCCAGGCTCCCCCATCCCATCTTCGCACTCGCCGGCGCCGTCCTGGTCGCAGGCGTGCTGCAATTCGCAGTGCAGATTCCCGCCCTGATCCGCCTGCGCCTGCTGGCCCGGCCCGCACTGGGCTTTGCCCATACCGGCGTGCGCCGCATCCTGCGCCTGATGGCGCCGATCATCTTCGGCGCCTCCACCACGCAGATCAACCTGCTGGTGGATACGGTAATCGCTTCTTTCCTCGCCAGCGGCAGCGTAAGCTGGCTCTACTTCTCGGACCGGCTGATGGAGTTCCCGCTCGGCGTGTTCGCCATCGCCCTCGGCACCGTCATCCTGCCGCAACTCGCGACGCATTTCGCGCGCGGGGAATCGCGGCATTACTCGACGATGCTCGACCGCGCGCTGCGGCTGACGCTGCTGTTCATGCCGGCGGCGGCCATGGGGCTGCTCGCCCTGTCGCGTCCGATCGTCGCCACCATCTACGGCTACGGGCACTTCGATGCGCACGACGTCGCCATGGCGCGCGCGAGTCTCATGGCCTATGCCATAGGGCTGACCGGCTTTGCCCTGATCAAGGTGCTGGCGCCCGCGTACTTTGCGCGCCAGGACACCCGGGGACCCGTGCGCATCGGCGTCATCGCGGTCGGCGTCAACCTGGCGCTGAACGTGGCGCTGGTCGTGCCCTGGGCGGCGCTCGGCGGCTACGCGCCGCACGCCGGCCTGGCCCTGTCCACCGGCATTGCCGCGCTGGTCAACGCCACCTTGCTCTGGCGGGGTCTGCGCCGCCGCGAGGTGTACTCGCCGCTGCCCGGCTGGCGGCCGTTCCTGATCCGGGTGGCCATAGCCACGCTCGCCATGGGCGCCGCCGTCTGGTTCACGGCACAGATCCTGGCCCCGTGGATGGGCATCGCGGTGATGCAGCGGGTCTGGCGGCTGGCCGTGCTGCTGGTCGAGGGCTTCGCCGTCTACGCGGCGGTGCTCGCCATCCTGGGACTGCGCCCGCGGCACTTGCGGCCGGCCGTCGGCGGCGGCAATGCCGCCCGCCCCGTATAATCGGCCCCTTTGAAGGCTATGCGACTGCTGCGCGGATCCGTGGCGCCGGGAGCGATGAGCACCGGTGCGGTGGTAGCCATCGGTAAATTCGACGGCTTGCACCGCGGACACCGGGTGCTGCTCGAGCGGGCCGCGGCTCACGCCCGGGCCCAGGCCCTGCCGCTGGCGGTTCTCAGCTTCGAGCCGCTGCCGCACGAGTATTTCATGCCGAAAACGGCACCCGCCCGGCTCGCCCGGTTCGTCTGCAAGTGGCATGCGCTGGCGGAACTGGACACGGTGGACGCCTTGGCCTGCCTGCGCTTCAACCGGCGCCTGGCGG
>JBJKSR010000323.1:0-6627 GCA_046703965.1 Gammaproteobacteria bacterium
ACCCGCAGCGAGGCGATTTCCCGGAAATACGGATGCGCGGCGGCATCGAGCGTTCCGGCGAAGAACGCCTCGACCCATCCGCCGCCGAAATCGCCGGGCGGCAGGCTCACGCCGTGAATCACGACGAGCGAGACTTCCGCCCCGGGCGGACGTTCGTCGGCGTGCGGACTCGGCACACGGCGGGCCCCGGGCAGCCAGCCATCCGCGTCCACCGCAAGTCGGGCGCCGGCCGCCGTCGCTTCACTCATTTCCGATCCTGTAGCGGGTTCCGTTCCTTCGAGCATACTGCATGCCGACTTCCCGACCCGCATAATACTGCCATTGCTTCGAGGAGATGGTCACGGGAATGGCCCATGTTCCACGCATTCACGTGCCCGATGCAAGCCCCGGAGACGAGCGGGCGCTGGGCGCCTCGCTGTCGCACCATCTGGTGCGTGTGCTGCGACTGCGCGAAGATGCCCCGCTGCTCGCCTTCGACGGCGCCGGACACGAATTCCAGGCCCGCCTGCTCGACACCGGCCGCGATGCGCACATCCGAATCGGGCCGCAGGTCCGCGAGGAGAGGGTCCCGCGCCTGGCGATCGAGCTGTGGGTCGGCGTATCGCGGCGGACCCGCATGGAATGGACGCTGGAAAAAGCGGTCGAACTCGGCGTCACGACCATTCGCCCCGTGCTCACCGAACGCTCCAGGACGCGCCTGGACGACCGGCAGGCGGCCCGCAAGCTCGCTCATTGGCGGGCCGTGGCGACAGCCGCCGCCGCCCAATGCGGGCGGACGTGGCTGCCGGATCTCGAGATGCCGCGGCCGCTCGCCGACCTGTGGGAGCCGGCCCCCTGCGATACTCGGCTGTTCCTCAGCCCGGAGGCAGGCGTCTCACTGACGTCGCTCGGCGCACCGGAGGGACGCGTGGCGCTTCTGGTGGGGCCGGAAAGCGGATTCAGCGAGGGCGAGTGCCGCCACGCGGTCGACGCCGGCTGGCAGCCGGTTCGCCTCGGCCCCCGGATATTGCGTGCAGAGTCCGCGGGGCCCGCAGCCCTGGCGGCCATTCAGGCATTGTGGGGGGAATGGCGCGCGGAAGGCTGAAGGAGGTCGCGCGCTTCGCGCTCAGGCGGCGATCAGTCCGGCGGCCTGCTCGGCGAGCGCCGGCAGATCCGGCACGATGGGATTTTCCAGCCCGAGGTTGATGCGCGCCAGCAGCGCGTCGTTATCCGGATCCTCCGCGCCCCGGAGCAAATCGGGCGTCACGCGCAGGATGTAAGGGAAGCCCTGTGCCAGCACCGCCATGGCGGGCGGATCCAGCGTATCCTGAGGCGTGCGCAGCACGATCATGCGCGAGCGCCGCGAGGAACGCGGCACGCTGCCCCCCAGCAATGGTTCGATCGCTATCAGCGGGATGTTGCTCGCGCGCCAGCGCACCGTGCCCAGCAGCCAGGGTGGACCGCCCGGCAACGGTTCGGGCTCGGCCAATCCGCGCACCTCCTCCACGATGCTGCGCGGCAGCAACAACTTGCCGTTGTCGACCGGAAGCAGGATGCAGTAGAGTTCGCGGTTGTCGGCGGGCATGGTTATTCCTTGGTTTCCATGTCGCTAACGGGTAGGCCCGTGGTCATGGTGCGGGTTCCGAGCGGATCGAACCCGACCACCATCGACTGAATCGCTTCCAGCAATTCCACTTCCTGGTAGGGCTTGCCCAGATAACGTTCGATTCCGATCTGGTCGGCCCGCGCCCGGTGTTTTTCACCGGTACGCGAGGTGATGACGATGATCGGGATACTGCGCAGGCGGCTGTCGTTCTTCATGTGGCCGGCCAGTTCGTACCCATCCATGCGCGGCATCTCGATATCCAGCAACATGACATCGGGCTTGTGGTCCTGCAACTGCTCGAGCGCCTCGACGCCGTCCTTGGCAGTCATGACGCGCGCCCCGCGCCGCTCAAGGAGACGCTGGGTGACGCGGCGCACCGTGATGGAATCGTCAACCACCATTATCAGCGGCGCCACATCGGACAGCGTGCGCTGCTCGACGATTTCCGGCACCGCCTCCATCGTCTCGATCTGCGGCAACGAGCGAACCAGGGCAGCAAGGTCGAGCAACAGGCCGATGGAGCCGTCGCCGAAAATCGTAGCCCCGGCGATACCGGGCACGTGGGCGATCTGCGGCCCAACCGGCTTGACCACCACTTCTCGATTGCCTTCCATGTCGTCGGCTACCATCGCGACGTGCCGGTCGCCGACGTCCACCAGCAGCAGGGGCACGCGCGAAGATTCTTCGTCGGCGGTGAGCGTCTCTTCGCCCAGCAACTGCGCCAGCGAGAGCAGGCGGTAGGACACGCCGCCGTATTCGAACCGCGGTTCCTCGGCTTCCATGAGCCGGTCGAGTTCGCTCCGCTGCACGCGCTGGATGCCGCTCAGGCTGGCCAACGGCATCGGGTAGAGCGTGCGGCCGATGCGGATCAGCAGCGTCTGGGTGATCGCCAGGGTGACCGGCAGGCGCAGACGCCAGCACGCGCCCTCGAACGGCTTGCTCTCGACTTCCACGCTGCCACCCACCTGGCGCGCTTCGGCGGCCACCACGTCCATGCCGACTCCGCGTCCGGCGCTCTGGGTCAGCGATGACGCCGTGGTGAACCCGGGCCGGAACACCAGCTCGATGATTTCCTGTTCGCTCAGCTCGGCGCCGGGCGGAATGATCTCTTCCTTTTCCGCCTTGGCGCGAATGGCCTTCAGGTCAAGCCCGCCGCCGTCGTCGATCACCTCGATCATGACGTCGGCGCCCTCGCGGCGCAGGCGCAGTTCGATCTGACCGATCTCCGGCTTGCCCCGGCTCTTGCGCACGGCCGGCTCCTCGATACCGTGCACGACGGCATTGCGAAGCAGATGCTCCAGCGCCGGCAGGATGTGCTCGAGCACCTGACGGTCCATCTCGCCTTCGACGCCGCTCAGCTTGAGCTCGGCGCGCTTGCCCGATTCTTCCGAGGTATTGCGCACGATGCGCCGCATGCGGCCGGCCGACAGCGAGAACGGCACCATGCGCGTCCGCATGAGCGCATCCTGGAGGTCGCCGTTGACGCGACCCTGGCGCTCAAGCAACACGTTTGCCTGCTGCAGTTCGCTCGCCAGCAGGGAGCGCAGGCTGCTCAGGTCCGACACCGCCTCGGCCAGCGAGCGCGACAGCTCGTGCAGCCGCGTATAGCGGTCGAATTCGAGCGGATCGAAGCCTTCGGCCACCGATTCCGCGCGATGCTCGGACAGAATCTGCGCCTCCGTCTCGATGTCGAGTTCGCGCAGCTGCGTGTGCACGCGCTCGACCGTGCGATCCAGCTCGGCCAGGTTCTGGTTCATATTGATCAGCTGCTGTTCGACCCGGCTGCGGTAAATGCTCAGCTCGCCCGCGTTGTTGATCGACGTCTCGAGCAGGTCCGCGCGCACGCGCGCCATTTCGTGGCGCAGGCGCGGCGTCACCGTCGGCGATTCTTCCGCCTCCGTGGCCTCGGCTTCGGTGCCCGCGGCTTCCGACGGCTCCCGTGACCCGGCCGGGGTGGCCGCAGCGGGTGCCGCCCCTTCGCGCTCTTCTTCCTCTTCGAAAAGCGCGCCGCCGGTGTGGCGCTGCAGTTCCATGACCACGGCGGTGTCGTACGGCACGCGGCCGTCCCCGCCCGCATGTTCGAGCATCCGGTGCAGACGGTCGAGGGTGCGCTCGATCAAGCGCAACAGGTCGCCCGACACCGCCACCCTTCCGTCGGCGACCCGGACCAGCAGCGATTCGAGTTCGTGGCTCATGTCCGCCAGCGGTATGATGCCGACCATGCGCGCGCCGCCCTTGAGGGTGTGCAGCAAGCGCAGCAACTCGGTCAGAGGTTCCGTCTGGTCGTGGTTCTGCGCCCAATTCTGCACGGCGGTGTCCGCCGCTTCCAGCAATTCCGCCGCCTCGCCCAGGTACACCTCGGCGAGGTTGGGGTCGTAACCGTCCAGCGAAGACAATTCGATGACGGCAACCGACTGGACCGGACGTACCACCGGTCGCGGCGCCGTGGCGGCCGGTTCCGGCGTGGGTTCCTCGGCCGGTTCGCGGGCTTCCGGTGCCTCGATCTCTTCCTCACCCGCCCGCGGCGCTTCCGCCTCGGGCCCGGAGGGCGATACGCCTTCCGCACCGGCGGTCGGTTCCGTCGCTTCCCCCTGCTGTTCCTGCTCGCGTTCCCGCTCCTCCAGCAAAGCAGCGAAATGATCGCGCAGGGATTCCCATTCCGGCAATGTGCTTTCGGTCGACCCGTAAGCCCGGACCAGCGCGCTGGTCGTGGCGGCGGCCGCCTCGACTTCGGTGCTCAGCGACGTCGCGGGAAGACCGGTTGCCTCGGCGTGCTTGACGAGCCGATCCAGCGGCGCGAGCAGGGATGCGACTTCAGAAACCTCGGCCATGCGCGCGCTGCCGAGCAGGGTGTGCACTGCACGCGTCAGCTCAAAGCTGAACCCCCGCTCCCGGCCGGCGGCGACGTCGTCGAGCCACTCGCGTACGCTGGCCAGGTGCCCCTGCGCCTCGTTCAGGTAGATGGCATAGAGGTCCGCGATGATGCGCGGCTCCGGCGCCCGTTCGGCGGCTATTTCCTCGCCGGCCACCGGGCCCGTCGGCACCTCCTCGGTCTCGACGATCTCCGTTTCCCCGGCTACCGGCTCCTCGGCCGCCGGCTCCTCGGCAAGCGCTTCTTCCGGCGGCGCCTCTGCGCGCGGGATTTCCACGGGCTGCTCCGGCCCGACGGCCGCTGCCGCGGGCCGCACCCCGGCTTCGCCCGAGCCTTGCATCCCTTCCCCGTGCGCCATGCGATGGGCTCGCAGCATCAGGGCAGCGATATCGGATCCCGGTTCCGCGTCGTCGCGGAACTGTGCCAGCAGCTCGTCGACGGCGACGATCGCCTCGCCGATGGTCTCGACCAGGCTTTCGCTGGCCGGCAGCGTGTTGTCGATGACGCGGTTGAGCAGATTCTCACAGGCCCAGGCGAACTCCCCGAGCCGCCTGGCGCCGACCATGCGGCCACTGCCCTTGAGCGTGTGGAACGCCCGTCGTATCGTATTGAGCGCCTCGCCGTCCTCGGGATCGTCGCGCCAGCGCGGATAGTTCTCGGCAAGCACTGCGGAGACTTCCTGCGCCTCCTCGATAAAGATATCGACGATTTCAGGATCGGCACCCTCTTCGCGCACCGGCGGCAATTCGAAGGCCTCGGCCGCGACCGGCTCGATCGTGGGCGGCCGGGCTTCCGCGGCCTCCTCGACGTCCGGTTCGACCAAGGGCTCGGGCTGCTCCCGCGAGGGCGCAACTTCGGTCTTCGCTTTCTCTTCACGGGGCTGCTCGTCGCCTCCGGCAGCCGGCAGCGTACGCGGCCGGGCCGCACCCTGGCTCTCGTCAATGCCCAGGACCGAAAGCGCCCGTGCGGCATTGTCCAGCATCGAATCCGCCTTGCCGTGGTCACGCTGCAAAGCCTCGATGTAGTACTCGATGCTGACCACCGCGTCCGCCAGGCGATCGAGTTCGATGCGCTCGGGCAGACGATCGCTGGCCGCCATCCGATCGAGGTAGCGCGCCATCCGGTGGACCAGCGGCGCCACTTCCGGCAGGTTCATGAAATCGAGCGTGCGGGCGAGATTGTCCGCCAGCCTGGGCAACTCGCCCAGCGATTCCGCTTCGTTCGTATTGCGCATCCGTTCGCCGATCACGTTCTTGATGCGCGAAATCTCGGCCAGGACCTCGCGCAGGGTCGCCATCCGCGCGCTGTGCTGCGCCGCGGCCTGCGGGTCCATGCCTGCGCCGTGAAGGAAGGCTTCCACCTCGCCCTCGATGCCGATCAGCTCGGTCGCCAGCTGCATCAGGGCCGGTTCTTCGACGCTGCCGCTGGCCGCCATTTCGGCGACGATCCGACTCTGCTCCTTGACCCGGTCGCGGGAGGCGGAAAGTCCCATCAGGCCCAGCGCGTCGCCGGCCTTTTTCAGGGTGGTCGCCACCGGCGCCAACTCCTGCGGTTGCTGGCGCCCGGTGCGCACGAAGATATCGATGCGGTCGTGAACGCGGCTCAGATCCTCGAGGATCGCGGTGCTCACGCTTCGCAACAGCGAAGACCCGGCGCCCCCGGTTCCCTGCCGGGAACCGCCGTCCGGCGCTTCGTCCATCTGGAAAGTGGCGCGGAACGCGCTCACCCGCTCGCCGTTCGAGTTCGCGCGCTCCAGTTCGGAGAGCAGCTCCTCGACCAGCGCCTCGGGCGCTTCCTCGGCCAGCGCCGCCTCCGAACTCGTCGCCAGGCGCTTGAGTTCGCGCTCGACCTGGCCCAGAAGGCGCTTGATCCCCAACGTCGCATCCAGCCCGCCTTCGTCCAGCGCCTCGAGCACGCCGCCCGTCACCCACAGGAACTCGAATACCGGCGGGTGCGATGCGGCCAGCTCCAGTTCCGCGATGACTTCGCGCATCCGGACCACCGGTTCGTTCTGCCCGGTCCCCTGGTAGAAGGCGAGCAGCGCGGTCTGGTACTCCGGCCGCAAACGTGCGGCCAGCGCGGCAAGGTTTTCACCCGGCGCCGCCCCCCGGGGACCCGGGGACGCCGGGCGCCGGCGGCGTTCTCTCGTCAGGGGCTGGCGTCCCAGCAG
>JBJKSR010000324.1:0-6331 GCA_046703965.1 Gammaproteobacteria bacterium
AGTCGAGGCAGGTGGAGATCACGTTGGTGACGATGACCGAGGCGGCGAAGAAATACAGCGCCGAAAGCACCTCGGCGTGCGCCAGTATTCCCAGCTTCACGCTCGCCACCAGGATGGCGACGATGAAGACGTCGAGCATCGACCACTTGCCGAGGATCGCGGCCGCGTGCAGCAAGCGCCGGCTGTAAGTCCCCAGCCGCGCGCCCTTTGCAAACACGCCGATCATCACCAGGTTCTTGCCGATGGGAAAGAGCACCGAAAACACGAGCAGGACGGTGGCAAGAAACACCTCGCCCGATCCGTAGAGCGACCCGATCGCCGACCAGATGGAAAACGTATCGCCGAAAATCCAGAACTTGTGCAACGCGAGGATGGGCAGCGTCAGGCCCTCGAACACCAAGCCGAGGGCGGCCAGCAACAGCACCATGGCGCCCACGCGGACCGCGAGGCCCGGATGCAGCGCCGGCGAGCGTTCAGCCACCCGTTCGCCCGTGCCGGCTTCCGGTCGCCGGGTTACCCGCCGACGCCGGGTGCGAACGACGGCGGCATGTCGGCGGCCGCCGCGCCCCACCGGGTGTTCGGCGCCGGCGAGAGCCGGAAGTCCGCCCGGCCGCCGCGGCTCACGAAGGATTCCGGCAGCCAGGGCTTGCGCCGGATGCGCCCGTCGACTTCCAGGTGCTGCACATAGGGTCCGCTGCCGGAAGCCCGGATGCGAATGGTGCGCCGGCCCCGATGAATGATCACGCGCGGGAACAGCGGACTTCCAAGCAGCAGTTCCGACCGCCCCGGGATTTCCGGATACAGTCCCAGCGCGGCCCACACGTACCAGGAGGACATCTCGCCCAGGTCGTCGTTGCCCGGGATCCCGCCGGGGGCGTCGCGCCATAACCCGTGAAGGATATGGCGGATCGTCTGCTGCGCCATGTACGGCCGGCCGGCGTAGTCGTAGAGCCAGGGCGTGGCGATCGACGGCTCGTTGGCCATCTCGGCGTGCATCCCCCCGGAACGCGTCAATGCCCAACTGCCACCGGACTGGTGGAAGAAGGCGTCCAGCCGGTCTGCGGCGGCGGTGCGCCCGCCCATCTCCGCGAACAGGCCCCCGACATCGAACGGCACCATCCAGGTGTACTGCGCGGCGCTGCCCTCGGCGAAACCGTCGCTCGAAGACGGATCGAGCGGCGGCCAGGCGCCGTCGGCATTGCGGTTCTGCACGTAGCCCATGCCGCCGCCCGCCGCCGGGTTATAGACATTTCGCCAATTGCCGGAACGGGCGAGGAAGCGCCGCGCGGCGCTGTCGTCGCCGACGCGCGCCGCAAGCTGCGACAGCGCGAAATCCGCCGTGGCGTCCTCTAGCGTCTCGCCCGCCCCGCCCCAGGCATTGGCGTGCGCCGGAATGTAATGCAGCTTCAACCAGTCGGCAAGCGCGGGGCGCTCGCCGGCGCACTCGACGGGACAGCCGCGGGCGCTCGCGTCGTTCGCCGTCGGCACCGTCGCGGCGCGGGACAGGGAGGCATACGCGCCCCTCAGGTCGAACCGCGTGCCGCCGAAGGCCGCGATGTCGGCAATGGCGGCAGGCGAGGGATCGCCTTCCATGACGTGCGTCGCACCCGATTCGTGGGTCCAGCGGTCCCACTGCCCGCCGTTGTGGCGGGCCTGGTTGTAGAGCGACTGTGCGATGTCGCTGCCCGTGTCGGGGTCGATCAGCGTAAGCAACTGCAACTGCGAGCGGTACACGTCCCAACCCGAAAAGTTGGCGTACTGGACGTGCTGCCCCGCGGCCAGGTGATGAATGCGCCCGTCGAAACCCCGGTACGCGCCGTCAACGTCGTTGAACGTATTGGGTTCGAGCAGCACGTGATAGAGCGCGGTGTAGAAGATCGCCTGCTCGGCGCGGGTCCCGCCGGCGATTCCGATCCGGCCCAGCAGCTCGTCCCAGCGCAGGTGCGCCTTGCGACGAATTGCGGAGAATGCCGTACTCGCCGGATCCTCCGCGTTCAGATTGGCCCGGGCACCCGCAAGGCTCACGTAGGACACGCCGACGCGGATCTGCACCTGCCGGTTGCGCGTCGTATCGAATCCAACCCAGGCGCCGGACCCCTTGCCCACCGACGGCATGCCCCTGGCGTTCCAGCCGGTGCCGCCCGCCGCCGTCGAACTGCCGGGATCGACCGTGCCGTCGCGCCAGGTGCCATAGTGCGCAAAGGGCCGGTCGAACACGGCTACGAAATACAGCGTGTAATAGCTCTTGCGGTCGGCGGGGGAAATGTAGCCGCAGAAATTGCCGCTGGTGACCGACCCGGTCACGCTGCGGTCCTTCGGATGTACCTGCACCGTCGCGGCGCTGCTGCCGACCTCGGAATCCGAGACGCGCACCAGGATGTTGGCCGGTTTGCCCGCGGGAAATCCCACGCGGGCGCGGCCGGTGCGGGTGGTGGCCGTCAGTTCCACCTCGACGCCGTCGTCGAGCCGAACCCGGTAGTAGCCCGGCGTCGCCATTTCCCGCGAGTGGCTGAATCCGCTCGCGTAGCGGCCGTCGTCGGCGTCCATGGCGGGAGACGAGGTAACCGGGCCGGCGAACGGCAGAAACGGCACATCGCCCGAGGCGCCCCGGCATCCGGTTCCCGAGAGGTGCGTCAGGCTGAAACCGCGTATCCGGTTCGCCGCGTACCGGTAGCCGCCGGGCACCACCGGGTGCGTATGCACGCCCGCGCTCTCCTCGGGACTCCACTGCACCATGCCGAAGGGCACCGCCGCGCCGGGCCAGGTATTGCCGCCGTTGGCCGTGCCGATGAACGGATTCACCAGTGATGCGGGGTCGGCCACCATCCGCGGCGCGTGGTGCCGGCCGCCGCAGCCGGTGACGGCGAGCAACGCAGCGCCGGCCAGCAGCGCCAGGCACGAGCGCGCCGCCTTCACGGGCGGGCCCCGGAGGCCGGGACGGACGTCGCCGCCGGCGGGATCCGCAACAAGGGATGGCCTTCTGTATTGAACACGACCTTGTCGAAGTCCAGCGTCCCGGAAGGCGCGAACAGCAAATAAAAATACTTGAACGTCTCGGCAAACACGTAGCTCTCCATGCGGTCGGCCTGTTTCTTCGTCACCACGCTGGAAAGCGCGGCATAGGCGTGCGGCGTGCGGCAATACTTCACGAAATCGCGGAACATCGTGCTCCCCATGCGCAGGTATTTCGGATCGTGCGTGTAGTGATAGAGGTAATACGTGGACTCGACGATCTCCGGGCGCAATTCGTACCCGGGATAGAGCACCTTCATGGTCCGGAAGTTAATGACTTCGGGCTCGATACCGTACAGGTTCCACATCCGGAACGAGGATGCCTGCAGCCGTTCCGCCCGCTTGAGTTCCCCGCCGAGCGCAAGTTCCGCCGGGAAAAACGCATCGAGCGCTCCGTAGTCGGTGGTCGTGCGCTTGCCGGTGTTCATGTTCGCCTGCCCGTACCACAGGTGGCCGTTTACGTCGTCGGCCAGGTACTTGTTGATGGCGGCGATGCTGGTCTTCCACATGTGCCTGCATTGCGGGTCGCGGAACAGCACCCAGCACTTGATCTGGTACTCGTAATAGGAATCGATGCCGCCGCTGATGAACGAGTCGGTGCCGGTCCACTTCCCTGTCTTGATATTGATGCCGTCGCCCACCAGGCCGATCGCAGAACGGCGTTCCCACACCGCGACCAGCGCCCGCTTCGCCTTCCTGTAGAAAACGGGGTTGCCGGTCAGCCGGCTCAGGGTCCCGAACTCGAGCAGCAGCGAGCCGGCTTCGGCCGGGTTGGTATCGTCGCCGCGCACCGCGCCGGTCTTCAGGTTCACGTACCGCCAAGGGATGCCGGTCGGCGAATCGAAGACCGGGAGCAGGCGCGTGCCCAGGTCGTTCGCCAACACCAGCAGGCGTTTGTCGCCGCTCAGCTCATAGCTCGAGAGCAGGCCGCCGAGCAGGCGGATCGTGACCTCGAACGTCTTGACGTAGACGTCCTTGTCGAACGACAGGTGCGTGTCGATGTAGGTCCGGTCCTGCAGGGCCTGCTGCTTCAGTCCCATCAGCATCAGCGTGTCGAGCGCATCGACCTGCGTCATTTCCAGCGATTGCCCGTACCAGTCGTGCGGCTTCAGACTGAGCGGGCGCAGGTCGTCATGACCCCACGCGTAACGCCGGTAACCGTTCCAGGCGTGCAGGAACTCCGCCTTCACCGCGGCGGCCATCGCCGCGCGGTCCACGGGCGCCCGGGCCGGCGCCGCGAACGCGGCGGGTGGAACCGCGAGGGCTGCTACGAGGACCGCGGCCAGAATCTTCATCGCTTGCCTCCCCGCAGCACCCGCAGTGTTTCATGGCAGGCGCCCATGGTGTGGTAATCCGCTTTCCCGGCAGGGCTCTTTGCGTCGTCGTACTTGCGGTTCGAGCGATCGAGGATACGGTACCAGGCGCCGTGGTCGTGGTCCACGAAGAACCGCCAGGCGTAGCGCCAGATGCGGTCGTACCATTTCCACCAGGCCGGATCACCGGTACGCTCCGCAAACACGGCGGCGGCCGCCAGCGTCTCGGCCTGCACCCAGAAATACTTGTCTCCGTCGCATACCGTGCCGTCCGGCGCGAAGCCGTAGCAGATGCCGCCGTATGCGGCGTCCCAGGCCTGGTGCAGCGCCCGGTCGAACAGCGAGCGCGCCGCCGGCACCAGCCACGGATGACCGTAATGGCGGGACAGCATCAACAACAGCTTCGCCCACTCGGTCTGGTGGCCCGCCTGGAATCCCCACGGCCGGAAGAGGTGTTTCGGATCGTCGCGGTTGTACTCCCAGTCGGGCTGCCAATGGCTGTCGTAGTGCTCCCAGACCAGGCCGCCGGTAGCCGCCGCCTGGCGCCGGATCATGTTCTCCGCCAGCAGGTAGGCCCGGTCGCGGTAACGCGTCAGGCCGGTGGATTCAAACGCGGCAATCATCGCCTCGCACATATGCATGTTCGCGTTTTGCCCGCGGTAGGCGGTGAACACCCAATGCGCATCCGCCTCGTCCCGGTACAGGCCGGCTTCGGGCTCCCAGAATCGGGTTTCGAGCAGATCCCAGGTCTCCCCGATCCACGGTTCGGCCTCGTCGACCCCCGCGGCGAAGGCGACGGCGTAGGCGAGCAGTACGAACGCGGCGCCGTAGCAGTGGTTGGTGCGGTCCTCCGCCACGCCGTCGCGGATCGTCCATGCATATCCGCCCGTAGTTGCATCGCGGTGCACGTCGCGCAGGTAGCGCAATCCGTGCCGGACTGCATCGAGATAAGCCTCATCGCCGAATTCGCGGTACGCCATCGCATAGTCGAATACGAAGCGCGTGCTGCTGACCAGGTGCCGATGGTGCCTGTCGTAGATCGTGCCGTCGTCCCGGAAGTACTGGAAGAACCCGCCTTTCGGATCGATGGCGCGCGGATGATAAAAGGCCATCGTCTGCGCGATGTGCCCGCGCAGGAAGGCTTCCGAGCGGAAATCGGGCGTAGGGTTCATCGCTGCTCCCGCATGAACGCCCGGACGTCCTCGTCGGTGGGCATGGCCGCAAAAGAACCGCTTCGCGTCACCGCCAGCGCAGCGCAGGCAGCGGCAAAACGCAGTCCTTCTTCCAGGGGCTCCGGGTTCGCCTCGAATTCGCTGAATACCGGGTCCGATCGAACCAGCCAGTAAAGGAATCCGCCGACGAAGGCATCCCCCGCCGCCGTGGTGTCGACGGCCGGCACCGTATAGACCGGCAGACTGCCATGGGCGTGCCGGGTGTAGAAGCGCACCGGCGCCGCGCCGTCGGTGACGATCGCCAGGCGGGCGCGTCCCTGCCAAAGGGTATCCATGAACCGGTCTTCCCCGCCCGCCCGGCGGGCAAGATAGTCCAGTTCCGGGCGCGACAGCTTCACCAGGTCCGCCATGGCAAGTGCCTTGCGGATCGGAACGGAGGGCTCGTCGCGTTTGTCCCACAGCGCCGGGCGGAAATTCACGTCGAAGCTCACCAGCGCGCCCGACGCCCGTGCCCGTCCCATGCCGCCGAAAGTGGCGTCAGCCAGCGGCGCACTCGTCAGGCTGTTGGAGCAGGCATGAAAGACGGCGGCTTCGGCGAAGCAGCGCGGCACGAAGTCCTCCATACGAAACAGCTGGTCCGCCGCGGGCGACCGGTAGAAGCTGAAGCTGCGTTCGCCGCCCGCCGCCAGCGTAACCAGCGCCAACGCGGTCGGCGCCTCCCCGGTCCGCTCGACGAAGGCGATATCCACCCCGGCCTCGCGCAGGCTCTCGAGCAGAAAATCGCCGAAAGCATCCTCGGCCAGCATGCCCACGAAAGCGGCGTGCCCGCCGAGC
>JBJKSR010000325.1:0-8258 GCA_046703965.1 Gammaproteobacteria bacterium
ATTTCGCGGGGCTGGCCGCGCCGGGCGGATTCTCCTACGGGGACGTACTGGGCGCGGGGCGCGGCTGGGCGCAGTCGATCCTGCTCGACGGCCGCCTCCGCGCGCAGTTCGAACATTTCTTCGAGCGCCGCGACCGTTTCGCCATCGGAATCTGCAACGGGTGCCAGATGCTCGCCACGCTTGCCGAGCTGATCCCGGGTACCGAACGCTGGCCGCAATTCCGGCGCAACCGCAGCGAACAGTTCGAAGCCCGGCTGTCGCTGGTGGAGGTGGCGGAGTCGGTGTCGCCGTTCTTCGACGGCATGGCCGGTTCGGTCCTGCCGGTGGCGGTCGCCCACGGCGAGGGACGGGCCGAGTTCGCTTCGCCCGGGGATCTGGCGGCCCTGACGGCGGCAGGCCGGGTACCCCTGCGCTACGTGGAGCGCGCTGGAGCGGCGGCCGAACGCTACCCGGCCAATCCCAACGGCTCCCCGGAGGGCGCCACCGCCTTTGCCAATGCGGACGGGCGCGTGCTGATCCTCATGCCGCACCCGGAACGCATTTGCCGAACGCTCAACCTGAGCTGGCATCCCGCCGGCTGGCCGGAAACCAGTCCCTGGCAGCGGGTCTTCGACAACGCCCGTGCCTGGGTCGGCTCGGCCTGAAGAAACCTCTCGCAACGGCGCCACGAAGAAAAGAATCTCGCAAAGGCGCAAAGACAGCAAAGGGTTCAGAGAGGAACATCTTCTTGTAGGAGCGGCTTCAGCCGCGATAAAAAGGAGCGCCGGCGCGCTCTCGGCCTGAAGACTCTCGCGACGGCGCAACGATGCAACGAAAATGCAAATTTCTCGCAGAGGCGCAAAGAAGAAAGGATTGTTCTCACCTTCGCCAGCGCACCGGGGAACCGGGGGTGGAGAGGGGCCCACGAAAAGCTCTGATGGAACCCGCTAATGGATCGTTATTCCGGACGCGAAGCCATCCGGAATCCAGTCGAACGAATCGCGGCTGAAGCCGCTCCTACGGAAATCTTCTTCTTGCCGCGCAGTGGAAACCACAATTTCCCTGACTCTCTTTGCGCTCTCTGCGCCTTTGCGAGATTTTTCTCTTCGTGGCGTCGTTGCGTCGTTGCGAGAACTGTTCAGGACGCTTCGCCGCCGGCGAGGCGTTTCACGAGTTCGGCGACGCGGCGGCCCAGTACGCGACACAGGTGCGCTTCGTCGTCGTCGAGACCACGGTCGCTGCGCATGCCCGCAACATGACTGGCGCCGTAAGGCGTGCCGCCGCTGCCGGTGGTCTGCAGCCGTTCTTCGGTATACGGCAAGCCCACGAGGTACATCCCATGGTGCAACAGCGGCAGGGCCATGGTGAGCAGCGTTGCTTCCTGTCCGCCGTGGAGCGTCGAAGTGGAGGTAAAGACCGCGGCGGGCTTGCCTGCCAGCGTGCCCGCCAGCCATTCCACGGACGTGCCGTCGAGGAAATACTTGAGGGCCGCGGCCATGTTGCCGAAGCGGGTGGGACTGCCCAGTATCAACGCCGAACACTCGGCCAGGTCGTCGCGCGTGACGTAGGGCGGGCCGCTCTCCGGGATGTCGGGTTCGGCCGCTTCGATCACGGTGGATACCGCGGGCACGGTGCGCAACCGTGCGTCGATGCCGGCGACTTCCTCGACGCCGCGGCATATGCGTTCGGCCATCCGCCGGGTAGCGCCGTAGCGGCTGTAATACAGGACGAGTACCGGTCCGGCGTTCATATCAGCTCCAGCACGTTCTCCGGCGGGCGCCCGATTACGGCCCGTTCGCCGGCGACGGCGATCGGGCGCTGCAGCAGGATCGGATGCTCGGCGACGGCGCGCAGCAGGTCGTCGCCGCCCTGCGCCGGATTGTCCAGGCCCAGCTCGCGGTAAATCCTTTCGCCGCTACGCAGCATCTCGCGCACCGGCAGGCCCAGTTGCCCCGCGAGGCGCTTGAGCGTCGCCTCGTCGGGCGGGGTCTTGAGATACTCGACCAGCCTGACGTCGGCGCCGTGTTCCCGGAGCAGTGCCAGGGCCGCACGGGACTTCGAGCAGCGGGGATTGTGATAAAGCGTGATCTCGGTCATGGCGCCGTCGATTGCATCGAGGATACTGATTCTAACGTGCCGGCGAGCCGGGAGATTCATCGTGCCGTCACCCAGGGCGTTGATAATTGGAACACAGTGAACTAATGTGTGCGGATGCGTAAGGTGTTCGTGACGACCCTCGCTGCCCTGATGCTGGCATTGGCCGGCTGCGTCAGCGTACCCGTGCAGGTCATGAGCAATGCCCGCCAGGCCGTGCAGGCGGCGAAGCAGGCGGGCGCGGAGCGCTATGCACCGACCCGCTATGCGGAGGCCCGGCGCTGGCTGGATGACGCGAGTTTCGCCATCAAGGCCAACGACTACTCTCGGGCCCGCAGCAGCGCGAAGAAAGCCATCCATGCCGCACACCGGGCGGTGATCGAGGCCCGGGCGGCCCAGGCGGCTGCGCCGTCCAGCGCCCCGAGTCCGGCAACGTCGCATCGCTGAATCAGGGGGCTGTAGGCGCATTCTTACCTGTCGGCAAAAATTTTCCGGGGATGGTGCTCTTTTCCGCTTCAGGGATTAAAAAACTCGCATAAAATCTTGACAGTCCTCGGTTTTGGTGCCATCCTCCCTAAAGAGGATGGCGTAGCCGCCATCAGGTTTTAGTGTCGCAAACGGAGATCAGTAATCATGAAGAACCACACCGTGCTGAAAGTGGCTGGCGCGCTCGTTCTGGCGGGCGTTCTCGCCGGTTGTGCACACAAGAAAGCGCCTCCGCCCCCGCAGCAGCCCAGCGCGGCGACGGAGCAGGCTTTGGCGAATGCCGAGCAGTGTATCTCACAGGCACAGCAGCTCGGTGTGTCGGTTGACCAGGCACAGCAACTCCTGGACCAGGCCAAGTCGGCCGCCAAGGTACCGAATGACCAGAAGGCCCAGGACCTTGCCAGCCAGGTCTGTCAGCAAACGGACGCGGCGACCAACGCGTACTATCTCGACAAGGCACGTACGCTGGATGCGCAGGCCCGTCAGTACACCAACCTGACCGCCAACGAACAGTCCCAGCTGCAGCAGGGCGAAACCGAGATCGCCAACAACCAGGGCAAGGATGCGTATGACACGCTGAGCAGCCTGGTGTCGCAGTTGCAGTCGGCGCAGTCCACTTATACCGTCGTTCGCGGCGATACGCTCTGGGGTATTTCCGGCAAGTCTTCGATCTACGGCAACCCCTACGAGTGGCCGTTGATCTACCTGAACAATTCGGACAAGATCAAGGACCCCGACCTCATCTACCCGAATCAGGAGTTCAACATCCGCTCCAACCCGATGAAGGATGCCGTGGACAGCGCGACCAACTACGCCAAGACGCGCGGCCCCTGGAAGAACGGGCAGGCCCTGTCCAAGGACCATGCCTGGCTGAACGCCCAGCAGTCGAAGACGAACAGCGGCTCGATGGGCGGCAGCTCGGGTGGCGGCCATTAAACGACGCTCGATTCCGTTTGGAAATGGTGGGGCTCCTTCGGGAGCCCCGCCTCTTTATAGGGCCGGATCCGAACGATGAGGAAGGGAGAAGCCGCGTCCTTCCGTTGCCTCCGGGCCCACGTGTCGGGGCGGGTGCAGGGCGTCGGGTTTCGCATGGCGACCCGTGCCGAAGCCCGCCGCCTCGGGCTGCGGGGTTACGCCGCCAATCTGGCTGATGGGCGGGTGGAAGTCGTCGCCTACGGAGACCATCGGGCCATAGACGAACTGCTGGAATGGCTGACGGAGGGACCGCCTGCGGCGCGTGTGGATGACGTGATGGAATCGGCGCCTGATTTCGGTGCCCGGGATCTGCCGCCGGGATTTGAAATCCGCTAGGGAGCCGGCAGGCTCCCTGTTGCATTCAGCGTTTCCAGTACCAGCGCGAATTAAGGAGCTCCAGTACGCGCGTGGTGTATGCAGTACCGAAACGCTTGCCGTAATAGCGCTGAAGCGCTTCGGCCAGGTCGCCGCGAGAGCGATTCAGGTAGTAGGCCAGCACCGTGCATCCGATGCGGATGTTGGTGCGCGGGTCGAACAGGTTGTCGCCCGGCCTGCCGGCGACCCGGAGCCAGAACGGCATGATCTGCATCAGTCCCTGCGCGCCTACGGCCGAGACGGCCCACGGCTTGAAATCGCTTTCCACGTTGATCATCGCCAGGACCAGGGAAGCCGGCACACCCGCGTGTGCCGCTTCGGAGCGCACCAGCACCAGCAGTCGCCGGCGCCGGCCCGGATCGGAGACATAGGGCTCGAGCCGCTCCGACATGGTCCTCAGCCATACGCTCCTGGCGTACCGGTTGGCCGTTGAGACGGGGGGTGACGCCATGGCCCGGCGCACGTCGTTGCGAAGCGCCGTGGAGGCGGCCGGAGCGGGTCCCGCCCACGCCTGCACGCTCACGAGCGTGCCGATGCCCAGCGCGAGTATGACCGCCGCCCGCCTCATTGCGCCCCGGTGAGCCGTTCGCCCAGGAACTCGAGCAGTTTTTCGCGTGGCACGTCCGTGCTCGCCTGTTCGGTGCGGGCTCGATACTCGATCGTGCCCTGTTCCACCCCGCGCTCGCTGATCACGAGACGGTGCGGAATGCCCATCAGTTCGGCATCCTTGAACATGACGCCCGGGCGCAGGGCGCGATCGTCGAGCAAGGCCTCGTAGCCCGCGCCCGTCAGTTCGTCGTAGACCCGTTCCGCATGACCGCGCAGGTCGGGTGAGCGGTTCGCTCCGACCGGCACGACCACGATCTGGAAGGGCGTTATCGCCGCGGGCCAGACGATGCCGGATGCGTCGTGGCATTGCTCGATCGCAGCGGCCACGATGCGCGAGACGCCGACGCCGTAGCAGCCCATGATGAGAGCGCGTTCCACGCCGTGTTCGTCTTGCACCATCACACCCATCTTCTCCGAGTACACCGTTCCCAGTTGGAAGATGTGTCCGACCTCGATGCCGCGCACGAATTCGAGCGTGCCACGCCCGTCCGGACTGGCGTCGCCTTCCACCACGGTGCGCAGGTCGGCTACCGCCGGCTCGGGCAGATCGCGAGCCCAATTGACGCCGGTGAAGTGCTCACCCGGCGTATTGGCACCGCAGCAGAAATCGGAAAGCAGGGCGGCGTCTCGGTCGACGATGACCGGGAGTTCAAGACCCACGGGCCCGATGCTGCCGAACTTCAGGTTGCCGAGCGACTCCACTTCCTTCGTGTCGAGGAGCGTAAAGGGTTCGGCCACTTCCGGCAGTCGCGCCGCCTTGATCGGGTTCAGTTCGTGATCGCCGCGCACCACCAGGGCTACCGCGGGGACATCCGTGCCCTTCGCAATCAGCGTCTTGACGCAACGATCCGCCCGCAGTTTGAGCAGCGCGCAGACTTCGGGAATCGTTTGCGCGTTCGGCGTGGGGACCCGCGTCATCTCCTCCGCCGGTTGCGGGCGCTGCTTCGTGGGCGCGCCGGCCTGGGCGAGTTCCACGTTGGCCGCGTAGGTTCCCTTGGGCGCGTAAGCGATCACGTCTTCGCCCGCGTCGGCGAGCACGTGGAATTCATGCGAGGTATTGCCGCCGATCGCGCCCGAGTCGGCCTCCACCATCCGGTAGTCGAGGCCGATCCGCTCCAGTATCCGGCAATAGGCCTCGCGCATGCGGGCATAGGTGGCATCCAGCGAGTCCTCGTCTAGGTGGAAGGAATAGGCGTCCTTCATCAGGAACTCGCGGGCGCGCATGATGCCGAAGCGCGGGCGTTTCTCGACCCGGAACTTGGACTGGATCTGGAACAGCGTAACCGGCAGCTGGCGGTGCGAACTGACGATGTGGCGGATCAGGTCGCTGACCACTTCCTCGTGCGTCGGCCCGAAACAGAACTCGCGTCCCTTGCGGTCGGTGATGCGCAGCAACTCGTCGCCGTATTTCTCCCAGCGTCCCGATTCCTGCCACAGTTCCGCGGGCTGCACCGAGGGCATCAGCAATTCGGTCGCGCCGATTTTCTGCATTTCCTCGCGCACGATGGCCTCGACCTTGCGCAGCACGCGCAGGCCCAGCGGGAGCCAGCTGTAGATGCCGGCGGCATGCTGGCGGATCAAGCCCGCCCGCAGCATCAACTTGTGGCTGGCGGTTTCCGCCTCGGCAGGCGCCTCGCGCAGGGTATGTACCAACAGATCGGATAATCGCATCGGGTAGGGTCCGGGTGCAGACAGGCCTCAAAGGCCGCTATTCTATCGGTCTTGCGAGCGGGAGTTGCGTATGGGCCCGGTACCGGCAGCCGATTTGCGGGCTGCAAGCCTTGATGGAAAGAGTGTTGCCGTGCTGGGTTACGGCTCCCAGGGCCGGGCCCAGGCCCTCAACCTGCGTGATTCGGGGGTTCCGGTGGTGGTCGGGCTGCGCAACGGTTCTCCGCACTGGGCGGAGGCCGAGCGCGACGGATTGCGGGTGCTCGAACCCGTGGCGGCGGTGGAGGGCGCCTCGCTCGTCGCGCTCCTGGTTCCCGACGAGGTCCAGCCCGAACTGTATGCGCACGTGGTCATGCCCCATTTGCGCCACGGCGGCGGGCTGGTGTTCGCCCACGGGTTCAATATCCACTACGGCCATATCCAGCCGCGGGCCGACCTGGACGTGCTGCTGGTGGCTCCCTCGGGTATCGGCGAGCAGGTGCGCGAGCTGTACCTGGGCGGACGGGGGGCGGCGGCCTTCGTGGCGGTGGAGCGCGACGCGAGCGGACGGGCGCGCTCCCATGCCCTGGCGTACGCGCGGGCGCTGGGCGCCGGGCGGGTGGCCGTGATCGAAACCACTTTCGCCGAGGAAGTGGAAACCGACCTGTTTTCCGAGCAGGCGGTGCTCGTGGGCGGCCTGACGACCCTGATCGAGGCCGGTTTCGAGACGCTGGTACAGGCTGGATACCAGCCCGAGATCGCTTATTTTTCCTGCCTCGAGGAGGTCAAGCTGATGGCTGACATGATCTACAGCCGGGGCTTGGCCGCCTTGTGGCGCAGCATCTCCTCGACGGCGGCATTCGGTGGCCTCGAGGTCGGGCCGCGCGTGATCGGGGAACCCGCCCGGGCGGCGATGCGCGAGGCGCTGGACAGGATTCGCGACGGCGAGTTCGCCCGCGCGCTGGATGCCGAGATTACGGCGGGCTCGCCCCGCCTGAAATCGGCGCTCGAAGCGGCCCGCGAACGCCCCATCGAGGCGGTTCGAGCGCGCCTGGCGGAACTCGCCGAAAAGGGCGGAGTCGACCCTGATGATGGCACAATGGCATCCTGACACTCGAAATCACCACGGGTCCGAATGGAGCATCCGCTGAAATCCGTAAAGCCTCCCGCGGAGGAGCGCAAGCCGGCGTCCCCCCGACCGATGCCGGCGCGGCGCCGCGGCGCCTTCCTGTTGCCGAACCTGTTCACCACGGCTTCGCTGTTCTCCGGGTTCTATTCCATTATTTCGGGGATCAACGGGCACTTCGCCGTGGCCGCCATGGCGATCTTCATTTCCCTGGTGCTCGACGGCCTGGACGGACGCGTGGCGCGCCTTACCGATACGGCGACCGCCTTCGGCGCACAGTACGACAGCCTCTCCGACGTGGTGGCCTTCGGCCTGGCGCCCGCGCTGCTGGTCTATTCATTCTGCCAGCGGGCGCTGGAAACCTTCGGTCCGGTATGGGCCAAGGCGGGCTGGCTGCTGGTATTTTTCTACGCCGCCACGACTGCGCTTCGCCTGGCGCGGTTCAACGCCCGCGCCGGCACGGTCGGCAAGCGTTATTTCCAGGGCCTGCCGTGCCCGTCGGCGGCCGCCCTGATCGCCGGCCTGGTGTGGTTCAGCGTCAGCCAGGGCTACTCGGCCCGCGTGTATGCGATTCCCGCACTCGTGGTCACGGTGCTGGCCGGCCTGCTCATGGTCTCCAACCTGGGCTACTACAGTTTCAAGGAACTGCGCCTGGACCGCCGCCTGGCGTTCCCGACGGTGCTGTTGATTCCGCTGTTGTTCATCCTGGTGACGCTCTCGCCCTCGGGCGTGTTGTTCGGCGTCTTCCTGATCTATGCGCTGTCGGCGCCGCTGTGGTGGCTTGTCCGGCTCTACCGGCGTTACCGACGCCGCCGATGACCCGCCCGACGCATAACGCTTCGCCGGTGCGGGAGCGCATCCTGCGTGACATGGGGCTTGTCGCCTGGGTCCCCCGCGGGACGCCGCGGGCGGCACCGAGAGCGGTCGAGGCGCCGTCGGCCGCTGCCCCGAAGCCGGTGCCGGAAGC
>JBJKSR010000326.1:0-5394 GCA_046703965.1 Gammaproteobacteria bacterium
GGCGGCGGCCGTTCCGGCCGCCGGCGCCGGCGCCGCAGGCGCCGCGGCGGCAGCCAGCATGAGTCCGGCGAACAGCGACCATCCAAGGGCGACCCGCCCCGATCGAGGGAACGGGCCGCCCCAAGCCTTGCCAATCCTCCGTTGTCCTCCTGCCCGGTCCATGGCGGTCACCGTCGCTTGCGGATCAATGCTGCCGGACATTGTGGACTTTGGCCACGTCCGCGATCTTGCCCGCTCCGTGGCACACGGCGCAGGCTTCCACCGCGTCGTTCGGTCCGATCATCGATTGCGTCGTGTAGAAGGAGGCACCGTTCTGCTCCATGTGCGCCATCGCAAGCGCCGTCGTATGGCACGCCGAGCAGACGGACGCCGTCGGCGTAATCCTCTCGTAGGCCGCCTGGTCCGCCGCATCGGTGTGCACGCCCTTCGTCGTGCCGAAGAAGTCCTGCGTCCCGTAGGGGCTGGACTGCGCCACCGTCGCCAGCGTATCGACGGTGGTTCCCATCACGCCGCTGGGCAGCGGAACTTCGTAGCCGTCGTTGATATGGCACTCGTTGCAGTCGTTGATGATGCCCGGGAAGCGTACGTCGGAGAAATTGTTCACCGAGTTGCCGTAGCCGTAGATGATCCAGGGCACAGTGCGGACGCTCGCGCCGTGTATCGCGTGGATATGGCGCTTGAAGTCGATGGCCCGCTGCTCGAGTCCGTCCACTGCGGCGGTATTCACCCGGTTCGACACCTGGTCGGGGTCGGTCGGCCGCTCGGACAGATCCGTCGCGTTCGGGTTATGGCAGATTACGCAGATCCTCAGGTTGTCGACCCGGTTGCCGCCGTGCATGGCGAGGCCGTCGTTGTGACTGTGGCACTTCTCGCATCTCTGGCTGAACGAGACGACCTGCGACGGCGCAACCGGCGGCACCGGCGTGGGATCGGTAATCGAAACGTACTTGACGGCGCTGGTCACGGGTATCGCGGTGGCGTAATTGCCGCTGCCGTCGTAATCGCCGTTGGGGTGGCCTTCCATGGCGACCACGCCGGTCCCCACGGCGCTCGCCGGGATCGGCACCGGCGACGTCACCGTGTAGGTCCCGTCGCCGTTGTCCTGCGCATGCAGCGTACCCCCGCTTTCCACGGTGATCTCGACGGGCTGGCCCGGATTGGTGCCGCTGTCGAAGTTGGAGTACTCGTTCGGATAGTCCGGATACGTCCAACCGATATCGATGGCCAGCCGCGCGCTCCCGGACGTAAAGTTGGGATCCGTCGCCAGGTCGTAGGGCTGGTTATTGTTGTTCGGGTCGGTCACCGAGAAGGTGATCACCGGAGTCTGGCCCGGTCCCGAATTGTCGACCGAAAGAATGTTGTACTGGTAATTCGCCGCGGCCACTTTCTGCGGGATGACGTGCGATTCCTGCACGCTGCCCGCGACCGAGCCCTCCTTGTGGCATACGGTGCACTGGCTGTTGTCGGTTTCGACGCCGCCGGGGTGCCCGCCGGCTTTGCCCTGCGCGAAATCGACGTTGTCGTGGCACGACCCGCACGCGGCCATGTTCGGCCTTGTCGCGTAGCGTATGGCCTGCGGCGTTGCCGGGTTGGACGGGTCGTGGCACTTGGTGCAATTCCGGATGTTCTGCGGGAACACGACATCCGAGAAGTCGTTCACCGAGCCGCGGTACCCGATCAGGATGTAGGGAATGCCGGAAAGCACGCTCGGCAGGTTCGAGGCGTCATGAATCTTGTGGATCATGACCTTGAAATCGAGGCTTTCCCCGTTCAGCGACGTATTGCCGGGATTGTGGCAGAGCACGCATTCGTCGGTGTTTTTGCGCGGTCCGCCATGCACGGTCAGTTCGTCGTGACACTGGTTGCAGGAGGACGTGGTCACGATCTCACGCGCATCCAGGCCGGTGGTCTGTCCGGACGCCGGGATCCACGTATAAATGGCATCGTTGGCCGACGGCAGCGTGCTGGATCGGATGTTGATCGCGATGCGGTGCACTTCCGACGGATCGTAGGTCACGGCAACCGGCTGGGTCACGTCGGTGAGCTTGGTGCCGAAGGTATAAGTGTAGGTCCCGTCGCCATGATCCACCAGCGTGCCGCCGCTGTCGGTTTCCGGCTGGACTTCCGCCTGCTGGCCGCTCGCGTAAGGCTGCACCACGTGGTTGATGTAGTTCTGCCAGTGGTCGGCGTCGCCGTTGGTGCCCGGAATGAGCTTCGCGATGATCACCTCCAGGGCCGAGACCGGAATGCCGGTCACCAGCTCGTTGTCCCTGTCGGGGTCGGTTGCCTTGAAGGCGACCGTGCTCGTCCCCCCGATGCTCGCACCGGTAATGGTCAGGTGGAGGGCAAGCGCATTGTCCGCCGATTCCACCGTTGGACCGGGCGGCCCCGCGGGGCCCTGCGGACCCTGCGCCCCGGTCGAGCCCGTGCAGGCGCCCAACGCGGCGACCATCGTGCCGACGGCAAGCAGACCCGCTAACCGCGTGCATCCACTGAGCGTCAGGCCCGGGAACATGGACGCCTTCGAACCCCGATGGCGCCAGACCAAACCGAAAAGTGCTTTCATTGCCGCCTCCTGCTATTTCTGGTTACGGCCAGCGTTCGTCGATGCGCTGCGCAAGGACCTTCGCAACCAATCGCCGCCTCCCGACATGAAAGTATAGGCATTGGCGGCGAATCCAAATTGATCTGAGTCAAGATAAGTGAACGGCGGTTCACGCACGCCGGATCCGCACATTCTTTCTGCGGAAGCGATGCCATTGACGAATCCGCTCCGAGCCGCGGCTTGACCGTGATCAACTTGCGAGCGATTTGTGCGGCGCGCCGACCGGCTACCCCTAGACGAATCGTGCAATTGTGCTAGGCTCCCTGCAGCTCCATCAGAGAGATCCTGTCATGAGCATTTACAAGGCGTCATTCTCGGTTTCATTGTTGCTGGCCGCGGCTTCGCTTGCCGCCGGACCGGCTTTTGCGTCTTCTTCGGATACGGGCCAGTCGCTATACGCGCAGAGCTGCGCGATGTGCCATGGCACCAACGGCAAGGGGGCTATCCCGGGTGCGCCCGATTTCACCAAGGCCGGCGGCGTGCTTGCGCAAAGCGATGCAGTGCTCACAAAGCGGATCCTCAACGGATACGAGGCGCCGGGGGCATCCATGGCCATGCCGCACATGAAGGGACAGGTCAACAAGGCCCAGGTGCACGAGATTCTGGAATACATGCACAAGGCCTTCGGCGTACCCGCTGCCAAGAGCCCGGGCGACCAGAAGAGCGACTGACACCCTTTCGGGTTCACGCCCGCCGGGGCCGGGTTGGCCCCGGCGGCGGTGACGGTTGGCCGTCTCCGCCGTTATCATGAACGGATGCAGGCATGCCCCCGTATCCGGAGCTTCCCCTCGCAACGGATATACCGCCAACACCGTCGTCGAGCCCCACTTTCGTGGGCATGATGCGTTTCGCCCTCATCGGGCTGGCGGTGATCGCGGCGCCCGCCTGGGCGGCCGTGCAAGTCCAGGTCCGCGTCGAAGGCATCAACGGCGCGCTCAGGGACAACGTCATGGCATCGCTGGCGATCGTCCAGTACAAGGATCTGGGCGCGCACCCGCAGGCCACGATCCGGCGGCTCAATTCACAGGCGCCGGAAGAAATTCGCGAGGCGCTGGAACCCTTCGGCTACTTTTCCCCGCACATCGAATCCCGGCTCACGCACGACGGCGACCACTGGACCGCTCTCTACCGCATCGATCCCGGCAAACCGGTCGTGCTGCGTCAGGTGATTGTCAGGGTGACCGGACCCGGCGCGGACGATCCGGTTTTCAAGTCCGTCGAAAAGAACACCCCCCTGCACAGCGGGAAACGACTCGACCAGCAGGCCTATACGCAGACCAAGCAACAACTGCAGGAGGCCGCGGCCGAGCACGGCTACCTGGACGGCAAATTCACGCAGCACGTATTGAAAGTCGATCCAAGGCAATTCTCTGCGGACGTGTCCCTGGTCTACGCGACCGGGCCGCGCTACCGCTTCGGCAAGGTCGCCATCGACCAGCACATCCTGAATCCGGCGTTCGTGCAACGCTACGTCACTATTCATCCCGGCGATCCGTACGACGCCCAGGCACTGGCCAACCTGCAGTCGGCGCTGAGTGCGAGCGGCTATTTCTCGAGCGTCGTCGTGACCCCCGAGAAAGCGCAGGCGCACGGCAAAGAGGTTCCCATCCGGATCGCCACCACGCCGGCCAAGCGCAACAGATATACATTCGGGCTCGGCTATGGCACCGACACGGGACCGCGGGTGAGTTTCGGCTGGGAAAACCGGCGCGTCAACCGCCGGGGACACCGGTTCCGTTTCGACACGCGGCTGTCGCGCATCGAGTCCCAGGCCGTCGCGCGCTATATCGTGCCGTTATCCAACCCGGCCACCGACCGGCTGGTGTATTCCGGGACGTTCAACCAGCAGGATTACGGCGGCACCGTCAGCCACCTGCTGGGCGCCGGTGCAAGCCGCATCGTCCAACTCGACGGTTGGCAGGAAAGCGTTTCGCTGGACGCCAACCGCTACGTCAGCGACATCGGCAGCGACTCGTTTACAAGCGCACTCCTCATTCCCGGCATCCGCTTTTCGCGAATCGTCGCCAACCCGCCGACCTTTCCCCGCCACGGCTACAGCATAAACGCCGCACTCAGCGGCGCCGCCACGGCCCTGGGCTCGGATGACAGTTTTCTGCGCGCCGACATCTCGGCTCACTTCATCTATCCGCTCGGTCCCGGCCGGCTGCTGCTGCACGGCGAACTCGGGGCGATTGCCGCCAGCAATTTCTCGCAACTGCCGGTTGCGTTGCGCTTCTTCGCCGGCGGCGATTCGAGCGTGCGCGGCTACGCCTACCAATCGATCGGCCCGACCAACGCCGACGGCTTGGTCGTCGGCGGCCGCTACCTGAAGATCGCCAGCGTGGAGTATGACTTCCCGGTCGTGGGCCGCTGGGGGCTCGCCGGATTCTTCGACGCCGGCAATGCGAGCGACAGCCTCGGTTCGCGCTGGAACGAGGGCATCGGCGTCGGCGTGCGCTATCGCACGCCGGTCGGCGACGTGCGGGTGGATTTCGCGCATCCGATCGCCCACCCACAGCTCGGCTTCTACCGCATCCACATCAGCATCGGGCTCGCGCTGTGAAGCTGCGTTCGGTCAAGCTCCGCTACTGGATCGCACTCGCGGTCGCCGTGCTCGTCGCCGTGGTCGCGGCCGGCGGCGCCGTGCTGTTCGAAACCCGTGCGGGCCTGCAATGGGCGGTGGCGCGGGTCGAAAGCTTCTCCAACGGCGCCGTCACCATCGGCACGGCGCGCGGGCGCCTGGCCGGGCCCCTCACGCTGGAGCACCTGCACGTGACGCTGTCCTCCGG
>JBJKSR010000327.1:0-5230 GCA_046703965.1 Gammaproteobacteria bacterium
ACGTTCACTCGGACAGGAAACCGGCGGGATATCTCGATGCCTCCGCATGGCCCGACGCTCCTCGATGTTCTGAAGGCCGCGGGCCGGGACGTCATCTGCGTTGGCAAAGTGGCCGACATCTTTGCCCACCGTGGCGTGACGCGTACGATCAAAGCACACGGCAATCAGGCGGTGATGGACAGTCTGCTGGATGCGATGCGCGACGCGCCGGATCGTAGTCTCATGTTCGCAAATTGCGTGGACTTCGATACTAATTTCGGACATCGTCGCGACGTCAGCGGATATGCCCGTGCGCTCGAAGAGTTTGATCGCTATGTGCCCCGTCTATGGGAGGCGATGCGCCCGGATGACATCACGGTTATCACCGCCGATCACGGCTGCGATCCGACCTTCCCGGGCAGCGACCACACGCGCGAGTATGTTCCCGTGCTTGCCTTCGGCACAGCAGTCGAGCCGGCATCCATTGGACGGCGAGAGAGTTTCGCTGACATCGGCCAAAGCCTTGCGGGACACTTGGAAGTCGAGCCCCTCGCCCAGGGCGTGTCGTTCCTGTAGCGAGCAATTCCAGCGGCTCAGCACCCGCGCGGTCCTCATTAACCCCCCGGACATGCGATATCTTGACAGTGTGCCCGACGGCCCCAAATTTCCACAGCCTGCGTCTGTCCGCCGCCCCTGCCGCCCGTTGGCCAAGCGTTCGACGTTCCAGCAGCCCTGACAGTCGGCATCACACGGCACATACACCGCAAATCACGATTGGCGCCAACCTCTGGAGTGATCCATGAATGACCCGGTCGAGCTCGAGACACACGGTTTCGAGACTTTGGGGATCGCGCCTGTACCGGATTCGGCGAGAAACATGCGTCCCGGTTCGCTGTTTGTGATCTGGGCACTGGCATCCGCGTCAGCGACGACGCCGGTCATCGGCCTGGTGTTGCATGGAATCGGCCTGTGGAATTTCGTCTGGATCAACATGCTGTCCTTGCTGGTCGGTTTGGTTCCGGCAATGCTCCTGTCGCACATGGGACGACAGGTTCCGGTCATCTCCATGGTGATGGCCCGGCGGACCTACGGCATCGCCGGGGCAACACTTCTGGCAGTGCTATATACGATCGTTGGCGCCGGATGGTTTGGCCTTAACACCGACGTCGGTGGCCAGATCCTTGGAACCCTGTTTCCGGGCTACGGAAGCATGTGGTACATCATCCTGGGGGTCATCCAGATCGCGCTGGTATTTTTTGGCATGGAAGTGCTGGAGAAATTCTACAAGTACACCGCATTGGTATTTCTCCTATGTTATGCAGTTCTTTCATTTTATCTATTCAACCGCTACCGATTCGTGATGCCGGCCGAGCAGGGCCCGGTCGCTTGGGGCAAGGACATAGATCTCATCTTGAGTTTCAGTCTTCTCGCATGGGCTTACATCTTCCCCACAGTCACCCGCTTCTGCCCACCCACCACCACGCGGGAGAAATTCGGAAGCCGGGCGGCGTACATGCTGGCGCCGAGCATCGGAGTGATGTCCGCAGTGCTGTTCATGGGGATTCTGGGGCTGATTGCTCTGCAAATGACGGGCGACTGGAACGTTGCCATGCTCGGCAAGAGCTTGCCCATCTGGGGAGAAATCTCTGCGATCGGGGTGATACTGGCGATCGCGCATACCAATGCCATGAACCTCTACCCAGCCGTAACGACGTTCCTCGCGGTGGTCAATATCACTGATAAGAAGAGGCACCGGATGCTGCAGCCCTCGACGGTTATCGTGCTGGGCGTATTCTCCACCGTGCTCGCGATCTTCGGAATCCTTGGGTTTATCAAGGGCTTCCTCTCAATCCTCGGCTCGCTCCTGTTTCCCTTTACCTTCATCCTGATCATCGACTGGTTTCACGGCCGGTATTATAAGGACGCCGTGTCGACGTTTTACAAACGAGCGGAAAGTCTCGCTGAGCTGATCGCGTGGCCGGCGCCCTGGGCCATCCTAATGTTAGTAACAGGCGTCGTTCTGGGCCAATCAGGAAATCCGCTCCCGGGCGTCTTCAGCCGCTTTGTCCCACGTCAAGTCGCTTCCGCGGCCGTCGTGGCTGTCATCTACTATCTCGGTCTACGCGTCGCACAGAATCTCAAGCAGTCGCGACGCCGACCCGAGGGCACAGCGCCAAGATCGTGAGTCAATCCCGCAGGCGAGCGCCGGGGAACCAACCGGAACGAGCGGTGAGCGCGTAGCCCACTTCGCCAGCCAATCGAGGCACGCGCGCAGGCTGGCGGGCAGCCGATTGCGGATCCGCCATTGGCACCCGCGGGCGCAGCAGGCGGGTCTTCGGCGCCTACAGTGAATGCGCTCGAGGCAAGACGGCATCGTCCGCGTTGGCGAGTACGTTAAAGACATCGCCTCGGGTCTGGTGGCGCGCCGAGCCGGGCTCGTACCGAGCTTAATATCCTCGGATTGCCCCTGCGCGGCACACACTCAGTTAAACGTTTTTCTCACGCTCGCAGCCGGAGTATACTCCGCGACCACCCACAGTAAAGGGGAGCGGTGCAATGCCGACAGCGGACGCTACATGGCAACCATAAAAGACGTCGCAGCGAAAGTCGGTGTATCGGTTGCTACCGTATCCAATGCCCTCAACGGCAAACCGAACGTCGGCTCAGCCATGCGCCGCAAGGTGGTGCGTGCGGCAAAGGATCTCAACTACCGTCCCCATCGCGCCGCGCAAGCGATGCGCAAGGGCCGCACGCGCACAATCGGGCTGGTGTTGCCGGATCTGACCAATCCGTTCTTCCCGCAGCTTGCGCAAACAGTTGAAAATAAAGCGCGAAAGTTGGGTCTGCTGGTTTGTCTGATCGACAGTCAGAACACCGCCGAGGGCGAAATCGACGGTGTGACGCTACTTGCGCAGCATGGAGTCGACGGCATCATCTGGTGCCCGGTCGGGCCGCGAATACCGCCGCCGATACGTACCCTCGATCGCCCGGTGGTGCTGATTGACCGCCCACGACCGGACTTTGCCGTCGTGCAGTCGAACAATCTCATGGGTGGCCGACTGCTGGCCAAGTATGCGCTACGACAAGGACACACGCGGGTGGGGCTGCTCTCGGGACCCCGCAATGTCGAAAACGCTCAGCAGCGGCGCACCGGCTTCGTCACGGCATGTCCCGAACGCATTGACGTCGCCTGGGAAGTCCGGGTCGGGTTCGATGGACACCTGCCCCGCGAAGCCCGAGACGCGCTGGTTCGCCGCCGCGGCGCGACACTTATTATCGCCGGCAATGACCTGATTGCCATCAACGCGATGCGATTTCTTATCCAGAACAACATCAATGTTCCCGAAGACGTGTCGATCGCGGGATTCGATGACATCAGCTGGGCACGAATCGTATCCCCAAGTTTGACGACCATCGCGCAGCCGTTACCCGCAATCGGGGCTTGCGCCGTGGAATTATTGCAGGAACGTATGACGGGCACCGTGGTTGCGAATCGACCGACCGTGTTCGACGTAGCGCTCGTTGAGCGTGACTCTGTGAAACGCAACTGACCGCCGATCGTTCGCATAAATGGAGAGTATGGAATGACTAAGACACCTCGTATCGTTGTCGTCGGCAGCGCGAATACCGATCTGCAGTTCATGAGCGACACCGTACCGAGGGGCGGGGAAACGATCTTCGGCACGGGATTTGACATGGGTTTTGGCGGCAAGGGCGCAAACCAGGCCGCCGCAGGTAGTCTGTGCGGCGCGCAGGTGTCCATGGTCGCGGCCGTCGGCGATGACCTGCTGGGCATGGAGACAACCCGTAACTTCCAGTCGCTGGGCATCGACACGTCAGGCGTACGAGTGATCCCCGGGACCGCCACGGGTGCGGCGCTGATCCTGGTTGAGCCGAATGGGGAAAATCGCATCATTGTCGTCAAAGGGGCAAATGACCGGTTGAGCCCGGCAGACGTCGATGCCGCGATGAGCCAGCTGACTGCGGCTGACACCATCCTGATGCAATTCGAGATTCCCCTCGAAACCGTCTACCACACGATTCGTCTGGCGAAGGCGCACCGGATACGCTGCATGGTGAACCCCGCCCCGGCGTTGCCGGCGAATCTCGCCGAGCTTGCCGCTGCCGAGTACCTGATCCTCAACGAGACGGAAGCCGAGGTGATCAGCGGCCATCCGATGCGCTCGGCGGCTGACCACAACGCGTGCGTGAATGAATTGCTCGCCAAGGGCTTTCGCCGGGTCGTCCTGACACTGGGGGCTCAGGGCGCACTGCTCGCATCCTCGAGCTCGCGTGTGCACATTCCCTCTTTTAAGGTCTCCGCGGTTGATACCACCGGAGCAGGCGATGCGTTTATCGGCAGCCTCGCAACCTTCCTAAGCGAGGGAATGACCGAGCAGGAGGCGGTGAGGCGAGCCAATCTGTATGCCGCGCTCTCGGCAACTCGCGTCGGCACACAGAAATCCTTCTCGCCTCGCGCCGAATTTGAAGCCGAGCTGAAGAGCCGGCAACGGGGGCAGGAGCCGCGGGATCCGCTCGAATAATTTCGCCAGTCAATACGCTAGGGGGGCTCGCCACAATGTTCATCGTTCAGAATTACTCCCTTGCCGTCGTGTTCTGCGTGATCACGATGCTGTGCTGGGGGTCATGGGCAAATGCGCGAAAGCTTGCCCCCACGGCGTGGCGCTTTGAGCTCTTTTACTGGGATTACGTGCTGGGGGTCCTGCTCATTGCGTTTGTCTTCGGCATTACGCTCGGCACCAACGGCTCGGTGGGTCGATCGTTCTTCACGGATCTCGGCCAGGCGAGCGCCTCCAGCCTCGGTGACGCGCTGTTCGGCGGAGTCGTATTTAACCTCGCCAACATCCTGCTCGTCGCCGCAATCGAGGTTGCCGGCATGGCAGTCGCCTTTCCGGTGGGCATCGGTCTGGCACTGGTGCTCGGCGTCATACTCAACTACGTCGCCGTCCCGATCGGCAACCCGGTGCTGCTTGCCGCGGGAGTTGCCCTGGTTACGCTCGCCATTATTCTCGATGCGGTCGCTTATCGCCGCCAAGCCCAAAAGGCGGTGCGGATGGGCGCGAAAGGCCTGCTGCTGTCGGTGGCCTGCGGAATTTTCATGGGAATCTTCTATCGGTTTGTGGCTGCGGCCATGTACCCCAATCCAACTCATCCCGTAGCCGGACTCATGGGTAGCTATGCCGCAGTGTTTGTCTTCGCTGTGGGTGTATTCCTCAGCACCTTTCTATGG
>JBJKSR010000328.1:0-14786 GCA_046703965.1 Gammaproteobacteria bacterium
TCCCGTGCCTGGGTCGGCAGGTGCACCGGTGGAACCCCCTCGGCGACGAGGCTCATCCCCTCCTCGCTGCGCGTAATCAGCAACGCATGCAGCTCCAGCTGCTCGCGAAGTTTTTCGGCACGCTCGACGAGGACGGCATCGTCCGCGCAGGGGCCGACCACGGCCTCGAACTCGGCGCGGTTCGGCGTCAACGCCCAGGCACCGCGATAGCGGGTGAAATCCCGGCCCTTGGGATCGACCAGCATCGGCACCTTCGTCGACCGTGCGGCGGCGATCAGGCGCGGGATATCCAGCAGGGCGCCCTTGGCGTAGTCCGAGGCGATCACCAGGGAGGCGTTCGCCACGGCGGCCTCGAATCGCTCCGCCAACGCGGCCGCCGCTTCCGCGCCGAAGCCGTTCTCGAAATCCATGCGCAGCAATTGCTGGTGGCGCGAGAGCACGCGGAGCTTGGTCACGGTGGGCGCCCCGGCACATTCGACGAGCGCGTTGCCGATGCCGGCGGCGGCCAGCATGTCGCCCAGGCGCGCGGCCTCCGCGTCGGCGCCCACCAGGCCGAGCAGGTCGACGTCCGCGCCCAGCGTCGCGAGATTGACGGCGACGTTGGCGGCTCCGCCCGGACGTTCCTCGTGGGCTCCGACGTGCACGACGGGCACCGGCGCCTCGGGCGATATGCGATCGGTGGCGCCGGTCCAGTACCGGTCGAGCATGACGTCGCCGACGACCAGGATGCGGTGGCCGCCGAATTCCGGGACGCTGATCTGCATGGTTCCCTGCGCTATGCCTGCGATTGCCGCCTAGTTTACTGCCTGCCCGGCCCCGGGCGAAGACGCCCGCCCGTGCCCTTATACAATGCCGTCATGCCACCGCTCACGCTCCTCGCGCCCCGTTATTGGCCGACCTGGCTGATGGTGATGCCGTTCAGGGTGCTCCCCTTGTTGCCCTGGCGCCTGCAGTTCGCCTGCGGCCGCCTGATCGGCCGTGTGGCCCGCCGGCTGGCGCACCGCCGCCGCGCCATCACGGAGGCGAACCTCGCCCGCTGTTTCCCGGAACTGAGCGAGGCGGAACGCGAACGCCTGCTCCGCAAGCACTTCGAGGCGCTAGGCATCGGCCTGATAGAAACCGCGCTGTGCTGGTGGGCGCCCGATCGGCGATTGCGCCCGCGCGTACAGATAGTAGGCCTGGAACATCTTCGGCGGGCGAAGGAAGCCGGGCGCGGCGTCATCATGCTCACCGCACACTTCACCATGCTCGATCTCGGCGCCCGCCTGCTCGCAATGCAGTACCCCCTCGTCTTCTTTTATCGCCCGCATGAAAACCCGGTCATCGACCACTTGATGCGTACCCACCGAAATGCCCGCATTGGCCCCGTGATCGGCAACAGAGACCTGCGCGCCCTATTGCGGCATTTGCGCCAGAATGACGTAACCTGGTACGCGCCCGATCAGGGCTATTTCGGCCCACGCGGCGTCATGGCGCCGTTCTTCGGTGTCCCCGCCCCGACCAGTACCGGCACCTCCCGGCTTGCCGGCGCATCCCAATCACCCGTCTTGCCCTATTCCGTGAAGCGGTTCGCCGATGACCGTTATGAACTGAAGATCCTGCCTCCTCTGGGCGATTTTCCTTCCGGCGACCCGGAAACCGACGCCAGCCGCGTCAATGCCGTGTTGGAGCAAGGCATCCGCGAGGCGCCGGAGCAGTACCTGTGGAGCCACGACCGGTTCAAACAATTTCAACGGAACTACGAATCCCCTGATTGAACCGTCGCAAACACAGGCCGCGTCCCGTCGAACGGGTCGCGCATCTGCGGCAACGCCGGCGTAACGGCTGATTCCGAACCGAAGTTCGGCACCGTCCTCAACAAAGTAAAATACACGGGATTTCCCGATTATCGGCCATGTCCCGACGCTCCCTGTTCGCTCCCCGCTACTGGCCAACCTGGCTGATGGTGGCACCCTTCATGGTGCTGCCCTATCTCCCCTGGCGGATGCAATTCGCCCTGGGCCGGCTCATCGGGCGGCTGGCCCGCCCCCTGGCGCGTCGCCGCCGCACGATCACCGCGACCAACCTCGAGCTGTGCTTTCCGGAGATGACACCGAAAGCGCGTGAGGAACTCTCCCGCAAGCATTTCGAGGAACTCGGCATCGGCATGATCGAAACGGCCCTGGGCTGGTGGGCTCCCGATTGGCGACTGCGCCCTCGAATGCAGATCGAGGGCCTGGGCCATCTCAAGCGGGCGAGCGCGGCCGGCCGCGGCGTCCTCTTGCTCACCGCCCACTTCACCACGCTGGAAGTCGGCGGCCGCCTGCTCGCCATGGAACATCCCGTCATGGCCGTGTACCACGCGCACAAGAACCCGGTGATCAACCACCTGATGAGTTCGCGTCGCGGCATGCATACCGAAAGCGTCATCCAGCGCGGTGACCTGCGCAACATGCTGCTCAGCCTGCGCCGCAACGCCGCGATATGGTACGCGCCGGACCAGGCTTACGTCCGCAAGGGATGGGTCGCCGCACCCTTTTTCGGCGTTCCCGCTCCGACCAATACCGCCACCTCGCGCATTGCGGCCAGCACGGGCGCCGCGGTCGTGCCCTTCTTCGTCAAGCGATTTCGCGACGGCCGGTACCGGGTGAAGATCCTGCCGGCGCTGGACGGCTTCCCCTCCGGCGACCACGAGGCCGATGCCGCACGCGTCAATGCCGTGCTCGAAGAAGGCATCCGAGAGGCGCCCGCCCAGTACCTGTGGAGCCACGACCGATTCAAGCGATTCCGGCGGCCGGTACGTGCAAAGCCGAAACCCGGGTAGTCTTGAGAGCGAATTTTCACATAGAAAATCAACTTTCCGCTCTATATACATAAAAAATAAAGATTTTCTATTGATTTTTCCGAATTTTTGCGCCATAGTTCAAACAAACGGGACGGAGTCCTCCGGTGGCGAGAGCAAAAACCGGCCGACCGCGAGCTTTTCGGGGCGCCTGTATGGCGTTCGCCGTGGCGGGCCTGTGCATGGCCACCCTCGGAGCCAACGCACGGGCCGCCGACGTGCAGCATTTCCAGGTGAGCCACGACGGCGACGGCTCCCGCGTCACGCTCAGCGTACCGCCCGACCTGGACTACCGTGTCTTCACACTGACCCATCCCGCGCGCGTGGTCCTCGACCTCCTCAACACGCAACTCGCCGACGACCTGAAACCGAGCGCACACGGCGACCCGCTGGTTGCCGACATCCGCTACGCACCCCGGTTCGACGGCAACGGCGAGCGGCTCGTATTCGACCTGCGCCGCGACGCAGTGCCACGCAGTTTCCTGCGCCACACAAAGCGGGGTGCCACGCAGCTGGTGCTGGACCTGAGCGACAAGGACGCAGCAGCCGACAGCACCGCGACACACAAACCCGCCGGCGCAGTGATCACCGCCAACAAGGCGCAGCCCTCTCGTCTGCGGGACGTGGTCGTCGCGATCGACCCCGGCCACGGCGGCCGGGACTCGGGGGCAATCGGACCCGACGGCCTCGAGGAAAAGAACGTCACCTTGAAAATCGCCAGGGACCTTTACCGCCGGCTGTCCAAAATCAAGGGCATCAAGCCCATCCTCACCCGCACCGGCGATTACTACGTCGGCCTGGCCGAGCGGCGCAGGATTGCCCACGAGCATCATGCCGACCTGTTCATTTCGATCCACGCCGACTCGTCGCCCTATCACTATCCCAAGGGCTCGACGGTATATGCCCTGTCCGAGCACGGCGCCTCAAGCGTCGCTGCGCGAATTCTCGCGCAGAGCGAAAACTCGGCCGACAAGGTGGCAGGCATCAATCTGTCGAACGAACAGCCATCGGTTCGCGACACGATCCTCAACCTGTCCCAGCGCGGCAGCATCGCCCGCAGCATGTACCTGGCGCGTGATGTGATGGGCAAGATCAACGGCGTTCTGCCCCTGCACAGCGACGAGGTCGAGCGCGCGGCCTTCGTGGTGCTGAAGTCGCCCGACATCCCCTCGATTCTCGTCGAGACGGCTTTCATCTCCAATCGCCACGAAGAGAAGCAGCTCGCCTCGAAGACCTTCCGCAACCGCATCGCGGCCGCCATCGCGGGCGGCGTCAAACGCTACGTCATCCGCTACGCGCCGCCCGGCACGCTGATCGCGGCCCGCCGCGATGCGATGTTCACCCTGAAGCAGGGCTGACCCGAAGGCACTCCCCATCGCGCAGGGGTCGCGCCGCCGGAAAACATTCGCTAATATTCTCTCGGAATCGATGATAAATAGGGAGAGAACAATGCGCCGTATTTTCGTTCCTCTGGGCCTTTTCATGGTCTTCGCGCCATCGGGCGCCTTCGCACAACCCCCATCGGTAAGGGACTTCGCAAGGCAGGCCGAATTCCAGCAGGTCGAGATTTCGCCGACCGGGAAATACCTGGCGACGGTCTCGTCGCCGAAAAAACATCCGCATGCCTACAGCCTCACCACTTTCGAAACCCGGGCGATCCTGGCCGGCCACCCCAAGGTCCTGTCCAATTTCACCCTTCGGGATTACAAATTGTTTGGCCCCACGTTCTGGGTGAGCAATAACCGGATTGCGGCGGAGACCGCCACTTACGTTGGGGGCTTCGACCGGCCTTACCTCACCGGCAGGCTCTATGCAACCGGCGTCAAAGGCAGTCATCCGACCCTGTTGATCAGTGGATTCGAAGGCCTGCTGTCGTTGCTGCCGAAGCGCAAGAACTTCATCCTGGCGGAGCGCTGGCACGGTATTCCGCGAGCCTATCTGGTTAACGTTTACAGCGGAGCCGCGTACAGGAGGGCCGAAAGTCCGGGAAGCGGAGGAATGGCCGCCGACAACAACGGTGATGTTCGACTGGCATTCGGAGTCAATTCGATGACCGGCAAACCAACGGCCTTCTACCGGCGCCCGGGGGAAATGAAATGGCGGGACTACAGCAAGGCCATTCCGACGTATGTCGATACGCATGGCCTATCGACACCGGGATTCATTACATTCACGCCGGACAACAAGAAAATATATCTGGCGCAATATACCGACAACGCCAATCAGACGCGCGGGCTTTTCCTGTTAAACCCGGACACCAGGAAGGAGAAGTTGATCTATGCCAACAAATCGGTGGATATCGGCGGCAGCGACTACTCGGAATACGGGGCGCTCATTTATTCATACAAGGGAGACAACCTGGTCGGCTTACGCATCATGCCGGGGAAAGTGGAAACCCTCGCACTGGACGCCCGGTCCCCGAAAATGCAGGATCTCGCGGCATTATCCAGGGTGTTCCCCAAGCAGGACGTAAGGATTACCAGCGCCACGCGTGACGGGTCGAAATCGATCGTCGAAGTCTGGAGCGATACCAACCCCGGGGATTTCTATCTCTTCTCTCACAAGCCCAAACCATCTCTGACCTTGCTGTTCAGGGCCGAGCCCTGGATCAATCCGAAGCAACTTTCCCCAATGCGCCCCATCACGTTCAAGGCACGCGATGGCGTTACGCTGCACGGCTATCTCACCGTACCCAAAAGCACCGACGGCAAGAACCTGCCGATGATTGTCATCGTGCACGGCGGCCCCTACGGCATACGCGACCACTGGGGCTATGACCCCGAAGTGCAACTCTTTGCGAGTCGCGGCTACGCCGTGCTGCAGGTCAACTACCGGGGCTCCGGCGGTTACGGCAACAAGCTGGCCGTGCTCGGCATACAGCATTGGGGCGACACCATGCAGGACGACGTCGCCGACGGGGTGCATTGGGCAATAAAGCAAGGCATCGCCAATCCACGGCGGATCTGCATCTACGGCGGCAGCTATGGCGGTTACTCGGCGTTGATGAGTGCAGAGCGCTATCCCGACCTGTATCGCTGTGCCATCGGCTACTCCGGTGTCTACGATCTGTTCGTTATCAAGAGCCGCCAGAGCGATACGGGCCGCACTGCGAGCGGGCGCCTCTATATGCGTGAAGTGCTCGGAAGCAGCGATGCCAAACTGAAGAAATTCTCTCCGGTCTACCAAGTCGCCTCCCTGAAGGCGCCCGTGCTGCTGATGCACGGCGGGGAAGACGCACGCGCACCGGTGAAAGGCTATGACGAAATGGTCGGCGCCATCAAAAAGCACGGCACTCCGCTGCAGACCCTGTATTTCCCGCGCGAAGGGCACGGCTTCTACAAACTTGCGCACCGCGCCGAAGCGTACACCAAGATGCTTGCCTTCATAGACAAATACATAGGGCCGGGCGCAAAAAACTGACGACGATCCCGCCATCGGGACAGGCACCCGCGGAAGGGCGCCCTTGCGCCCCCTACCGAGCCCGACTAACATGGCTGCGATTCACCACGGATGGCGCAATGCATCGTCGCTTCTTGTCCCTCGCCCTGGTTCTCGGTTCGTTTCTCGCTGTAGCCTCGCCTTTCGAGGCATATGCGAAGACCGTCCCGGTCTCGGACTTCATCCGTCATCCGGCATTCCAGCAGGTCACCATCTCTCCCGACGGCAAGTACCTCGCCGTCGTTTCCGCGATCAAGAAAAGCGATAAATACCAGCTCGCAATCCTGCCCGTGCATTCGGTCCTCGACCATGAGCCAAAGGTAACCGCACACTTCGGATTGACTGACTACGAGCTTTTCGCGGGCATATTCTGGGTAAACGACAAGCGCGTGCTCGCAGCGACGGCTTCCAAACACGGCGGATTCGATCGCCCGGACCTCAACGGAGACCTGTACGCAACCAACGTGCATGGCGGCCAACAGGAGCAACTCATGGGCAGCAGCAAGGGGCTCTACTTCCTGGGGCTGCTCAACAGGCTGCCGAATAACCCGCGGCAGGTTCTCGTCTACGGCAACCAGGGTGACAACAACAAGGCCGAAGCCTTTCGACTGGACGTCTATACGGGCAAAGCTTTCCATGTGGCGACCAGTCCCGCTGCGGAAGGCGGACTATGGACCGACCACAATGGCGACGTGCGCGTTGCCACGGGGGTCAACACCAAGACCGGATGGCCGGAACTTTATTACCGCAACGCCGGAAGCATGAATTGGCAGGACAAATCGAATCTGATTGGCAACAAGGAAGCGGCGGCGGCCCTGATGACCGGTGGACCGATCATGTTCGGCCCGCACAACAAGACCGTCTATTTCGAAGACTGGACGCACAATGCGGCCGAGACGATGGGCCTCTATTCTTATAACGTCAAGACCGGCAAGAAGACGCTGCTTTACGCCAACCCCAAGGTTGACCTGGACGGTGTCATAGAGTCCTTCAACCGCCGTTCCCTGGTGGGCCTGACGATCGAACCGGGCAAACCCGAGATCATCGCTCTGAAGCCCAAGTCACCACGCATCCAACTGCTTGCGGAACTCAAACGGGCACTGCCCAAAGATCAGGTGGAGATCATCAGTTGGACGAAAAACGGTGACGATGCGATTGTCCGGACATCGAGCGACACGGAGCCTCCGGCTTATTACCTCTATGCCGCGAAGCCCAAGCCCAACCTGACCTTCCTGTTTAATGAATCGCCGTGGATCAAGCCGGCCGATCTGTCGCCGATGACGCCGATCAGCTTCAAGAGCCGCGACGGACTAACCATTCACGGCTACCTCACCGTGCCCCGTGGCGCAAAGGCAAAGGACCTGCCAATGGTCGTTTACGTCCATGGCGGTCCGCACGGCATCCGCACCGACTGGGGGTTTGACCCTGAGGATTTCGATTCGGTGGCCGAGCAGATCCTCGCCAATCACGGCTATGCAGTGCTTTCGCTCAACTACCGCGGCTCGGGCGGGTACGGCCTGAAATTCCTCGAAGCGGGGTTCCGCCACTGGGGCAGCACGATGCAGAACGATCTCGCCGACGGCGTGAAATGGGCAATCAGGCAAGGCTATGCCAACCCGCGGCGAGTGTGCATCTTCGGGGGCAGCTATGGCGGCTATGCGGCGCTGATGAGCGCCGAGCGCTTCCCCGACATGTTCCGGTGCGCGATCGGTTACGACGGCGTCTATGACCTGCTTACCCAGGAGACGCGGGCCAGCGATACGTCCCGCCAAGCCTCCGGGCGCCTCTATCTCAAAACCGTGCTGGGCACCAACGCGAAACAGCTGAAGGCCTTTTCACCGGCCTTCAATGCCGACAAACTCAAGATTCCGGTCTTCCTGCTGCACGGCGGACGCGACGTGCGCGCACCGGTCAAAGGCTACGATGAGATGGTCGCTGCGATTCACAAGAACGGCACACCGCTGAAGACGCTCTTCGAGAAAAACGAAGGCCACGGCTTCTACAAGCAGGATCACCGGGAAAAGGCGTGGAAGGACATCCTGGCCTTCCTGGGCAAGTACATCGGCCCGGGCGCCACGCACTAGCGCAGGTCAAACGCCTCATAGGCGGTCATGAGCGCGCGCCAACCGGGCTCGACGGACGGCATGAGATCGAGCTTGTGCAGGGAACGCAGCAGCCGGTCCAGGTTGCTGCGCTGGCGATCGGCATCGATGCAGTCGCAGCGCCCGCGGTCGAGGTCGATGACGAACACATTGTCCGTGGTGATCAGGATATTGTGCGCATTGAGGTCGGCGTGCCAGCCGCCCGCGCCGTGGAAACGGCGAAGCGCCCGACCCACCTCGGACCAGCGCGTCGCCGGCAATTGCCTCCCCGCATCCGCCAGCGATTGCGCGCCGCGGACGCGCATCATCAGAATGTCGCCCCGGTAGCACGGCCCGGACCGCTGCACGCGCGCCGCGACCGGCTGCGGTACCGGGGCACCGGCGAGCTTCAAGGCGGCCAGCACGTGCAGCTCGCGCACCGGGCGCGCGTTTTTCTCGCCCTGCCATAGGTAGCAGTCGCGGACCAGGCGCGCGGGCAAGCCGCCCCGGTGATAGTGGCGCAGCACCCACTGGCCGTGGGCGCCGGCACTGACCGCCACGCCACGCCCCCGACCCAGCGGCTCTCCTGCGCCATTGCGCCGCCAGAAGCCGGCGTCGAACCAGTCGGATTCCGGCTCCAGCTCGGCATCGGCTAGGATGAAGCCTCGATCAATCGCCGATTTCCTGAATTTCATGGCCGTCCTCGCCTTCGATCCACCGCCCCGGCGGGTGTGTGTCCTGCGCCTCTCCGCGGTGGGGGACGTATGCCACACCCTGCCCGTGGTCCAGACCCTTCGCCATGCCTGGCCACAGACACACTTTAGCTGGATTGTCGGAAAACTCGAAGCCGGCCTGGTCGGCGACGTCCCGGGCATTGATTTCATCGACTTCGACAAGGCCGCCGGCCTCCGGGCCTACCCCCGATTGCGCGAGAAACTGCGCGGACAGCGCTTCGACCTCCTTCTGCATATGCAGATGTCGCTGCGCGCGAGTCTCGCCAGCCGCTGCGTGCACGCTCCCTTGCGGCTCGGCTTCGACCGCGAACGGGCGCATGACTTCCAGTGGCTGTTCACCACGCACCGCATTCCGCACGTGGACCGCGAGCACGTGATGGACAGTTTCTTCGGATTCGCGCGCGCGCTCGGCGTGCAGGACCGGCGCCTGGCGTGGGACATCCCGATCCCGGCAGGGGCCGCCCAACGAGCGCGCGAAATCATCCCCGACGGCCGACCCACGCTGATCGTCAGCCCGTGCGCCAACGCGCGCTTCCGCAATTGGCGCAACTGGCCATACGAGCGCTATGCGCCCGTCGTCGAGCATGCCGTGCGGAGCCTCGGCTGGCAGGTCGTCATGACGGGGGGGCCAAGCCAGGCGGAGGCCGAGGCAACCGCGGCGATCGAACACGCGTCGCGCGTTCCCGTGCTCAATCTGCAGGGCAAGACCAGCCTGAAGGAACTACTGGCACTGATCGACCGGGCCGAAGTGCTGATCTCTCCGGATTCGGGCCCTATCCACATGGCTACGGCCGTCGATACGCCGGTTATCGGCCTCTACGCGACCACCAACCCCGACCGCGCCGGCCCGTACTTGTCCCAGCAATGGCGGATCGATCGATATCCCGACGCCGTGCGCCGCTTCCTCGGCAAAACGGTGGAGGAAGTCCCGTGGGGGACACGGGTGCGGGATCCGCAGGCCATGGCGCTGATCACCAGCGAGGAAGTCATCGCGATGCTCGACCGCCTGGCGGCTCGTTAGAATGGGAAACGGTTCCCATGCAACGCGGAAGGCCGCACGATGCACATCCCGGAAATCCTCGTCGTCGAATCCCGCCACGAGCCGGGCAACCTGGGGCGCCTCCTCACCGTCATCGGCGAGTGCGGCGCCCTGGTCGACCACATCACGCTGGAGCGCCGTGACGAAGACAAGAGTGTCTGGGAAATCACGGTCGAGATGGACGAGGACCACGGCCGCCAGCTTTATGCCCGGCTCGACACGCTCCCGTACGTAAAACTGCTGGGACGCTCGGATCGCGTCTTCGTCCGCCACCGCGGCGGCAAGATCGAGACCGTATCCAAGGTCGCGCTGGAGTCGACGCAGCAATTGCGCGACCTTTACACGCCCGGCGTAGCTCGCGTCTCCCTCGCGATCCGGGATGACCCGGAAAGGGTATGGGAATACACCAACCTGGGTAACACGGTAGGCATCGTCACCAACGGCAGCGCCATCCTCGGCCTGGGTGCCATCGGGCCGGTCGCCGGCCTGCCGGTGATCGAAGGCAAAGCGATGATGTATGCCCGGCTCGTCGGCATCTCGGGCATCCCGATCCTGCTTGACGAGACCGAACCCGACAAGGTCGTGGCGGCGGTGCGCGCGATCTCCGCTTCTTTCGGCGCCATCCACCTCGAGGACTTCGCGGCGCCCGAGTGTTTCGAGATAGAACAAAAGCTGGCGGAGGCGCTCGACATCCCGGTCATGCAGGACGACCAGCACGGCACCGCGGTGGTAACCCTGGGCGCACTGCACACAGCCACCGATCGCGTAGGGAAATCGCTCGACGATTCGGTAGTGGGACAGATCGGCCTCGGCGCGGCCGGCATGGGGATCGCCGAATTGTTGCTGCACCATGGTGTGCGCCGGCTGATCGGCACCGACTTGCGGGAAAACGCACTGGAACGGCTGGAGCAAGCCGGGGGAGAACGCGCGAGCCTGGAGGAGCTGATGCGGGAGGCCGACATCGTAATCGCCACGACCGGCGTCCAGGGCCTGATCAAGCCCGGCATGGTCCGCCCGGGGCAGATCATCTTCGCACTGTCCAATCCCGAGTCCGAAATCGACCCCAGCGTGGCGCTCGCCCGGGGCGCGGCGTTCGCCACCGACGGGCGCATACTCAACAACGCCCTCGGGTTCCCTGCCCTGTTCCGGGGCGCACTCGATGCTCGCGCAAAGCACTTCACCAATGCGATGTTCCTGGCCGCGGCCCATACCCTGGCCGAACTGGCGCCGCCGCACGAGCTGCTCCCGCACGTGCTCGACAGGACGGTACACGCCGCGGTCGCCGCCGCCGTCCGCGACGCGGCTTCCGGTAAATAGTCGAGGCTGCCCCGAATCGTTACCGCGACACGGTAACCCGCGCAAAGCGGCGCTTGCCGACCTGTACGACGTAGGTGCCGGCTGCCAGGACCTGCTCGCGGTCGGTGACGCGCTCGCCGTCGACCTTCACGGCGCCCTGCTTGAGCATGCGGTTGGCCTCGCTGGCGCTCGGCACCAGTCCGGCCGCCTTGAGCAACGCCGGCATGTTCAATCCCGCTTCCAGTTCGACCTCGGGCATCTCGTCCGGCACCTTGCCCTGCGCGAAGCGTGCCACGAAAGCCTCGTGCGCGCTCTTCGCGGCGGCCCGGCCGTGGAAGCGGGCGGTCAACTCTTCCGCGAGCTGGAACTTGATGTCGCGCGGGTTGGCCCCGGCCGCAACGTCCTTGCGCAGCTTCTCCAGCTCCGTCAGCGGGCGGAACGAGAGCAGCTCGAAGTAGCGCCACATCATGTCGTCGGAGATCGACATGATCTTGCCGAACATCTCTCCGGGCGGCTCGGTCAGGCCGATGGCATTGCCGTAGGACTTGGACATCTTCTGAATGCCGTCCAGGCCTTCCAGGAGCGGCACGGTCATCACCACCTGCGGCTTCTGGCCGCAAGCGCTCTGCAACTGCCGGCCCATCAGCAGGTTGAATCGCTGGTCGGTGCCGCCGAGTTCCACGTCGGCCCCGAGGACGACCGAATCGTAGCCCTGAACCAGCGGGTACATGAATTCGTGCAGGGAAATGGGATCACCCGCCTTGTAGCGTTTCTCGAAGTCGTCGCGCTCCAGCATCCGGGCCACCGTGATCTGGCCCGCGAGGCGGATCAGGTCGTCGGCACCGAGCTTGCCGAGCCATTCGCTGTTGAAGGCGACCCGCGTCTTCTCGAGGTCGAGAATCTTGCCCACCTGCTCGGCGTAGGTGCGGGCGTTCTCGTCGAGCGCCTCCCGGGTCAGGATCGGTCGGGTCGCGCTGCGGCCCGACGGGTCGCCGATCATGCCGGTGAAATCGCCGATCAGGAACACCACCTGGTGGCCGCGCTCCTGGAACTGGCGCATCTTCTTGAGCAGCACCGTATGGCCGAGGTGCAGATCCGGCGCGGTCGGATCGAATCCCGCCTTGACCAGCAGCGAGCGGCCGCTGCCGAGGCGCTCGTTCAACTCCTCGCGCTTGAGGATGTCGTCCGTGCCGCGGGCGAGTTCGGCGAGATCGGGATGTTCCGGCTTGGCTGGCATGACGTGCGATTCTTGGCGATGGCAGGATTATAACGGCCGTCGCCCCGCCGGGCCGAACCGCCTATCGGAACCGGCGTTGCAAATACAGCAACACGAAACCGACGACGGGGATCAGGATATCGGTCCAGAAAATGACTCCCGCGTTCCCCGGTGAGAAGTTGTGGGCGACGATCATCTGGTACACGTGACCGCCGGCCGCGCCCCACAGGAAGCCTGCCGGGCCCAGCACCGCCGCGGTGCGGAAACCCGGACCGCCCCGGAATGCGCACAATCCCACCGCCGCGAATCCCAGGCTCGCGAATCCGACCTCGTACTGGAAGGGACTGTTGGCCCAGCCGATGAAGTGCGCCGCCATGTCGGCGAAGAACACGTGCATCACGAAGTTGTAGAGGAAACTGATCCCGATGCTGAAGAACAGGAACCAGGAGAGCAACGCCTCCACCACGACCGGGCCCGTACGCGACTTGTGGGTTATGGCCAAAGAAGCGGCCGAGACGATCAGGCCGACAACGAAGAAGCTGAGCGTGAAGTTGCCCAGCACGAAGCCGATGAACGCCGACATCCGATCTCCCTCCCAGCGGTGGCCTCGGGCCCGCAAGTTGCGCAATTATATCCATGTCATCGGCGCACCGCGGACGGCGCCGTCAAAGGCGCGCCGCCCGATACCAGAGGCGACGGACCGTCAGCGCTTCTTCGGCAGGTAGAGGTCGGTGATGGTTCCCGCGGCGATCTCGGCGGCCATGCCCACGCTCTCCGAGAGCGTCGGGTGGGGGTGGACGGTGAGCGCGATGTCCTCGGCGTCGCAGCCCATCTCGATGGCGAGCGCCAGTTCGGCGATCAGCTCCCCCGCATTGGGCCCCACGATTCCCGCGCCGACGATGCGCCCGGTCTCCTTGTCGAACAGCAGCTTGGTCGCACCCGAGTCGACCCCCAGCGTGAGGGCGCGGCCGTTGGCCTGCCAGGGGAAAACGGCCTTGTCGAGATCGGCTTTCTTTTCTTTCGCCTCGAGCTCGGTGATCCCGGCCCACGCCACCTCCGGATGCGTGTAGGCCACCGAGGGAATCGCCCGCACGTCGAAATGGCTACGCTCGCCGCTGGCCGCCTCGGCCGCGACCTTGCCCTGGTGGCTTGCCTTGTGCGCGAGCATGGGTTGGCCCACGATGTCGCCGATCGCGAAGATGTGACCGACGTTGGTTCGCATCTGGCCGTCCACCCCGATCAGGCCGTGAGCGTCCACGGAGACGCCCGCGGCTTCGGCACCGATCGACTTGCCGTTGGCACGCCGGCCGATGGCGACCAGCACCCGGTCGAAGATGCCGCCCCATTCGCCGTCGGGCCCCTCGCACTTGGCGTGGATCCCGTTTTTCTGCGGCTTGAGCGCGTTTACCTTCGTCTTCAGGTGGACCGCCTCGAACACGTCCTTCGTCTGCTTCTGGTAGATGCGCACCAGGTCGCGGTCCGTACCCGGCATGAGGCCGTCTGTCAGTTCGACCACCGTGACCTGCGAGCCGAGCGCGGCATACACCTGCGCCATTTCCAGGCCGATGATGCCGCCGCCGACCACCAGCAACTTCTTCGGGATGTCGGCCAATTCCAGGGCGCCGGTGGAATCCATGATCCGCGGATCGTCGGGCTGGCCAGGCAGGCGGGCGGGTTCCGACCCCGCGGCGATGATCGCGCGGCGGAACGCGACCGTCCGCTTCGCCCCGTCCTCGCCGACTTCCAGGATATGCGGACCGGCGAAGCGGCCGTAACCCCGCACCACGGTGACCTTGCGCTGCTTCGCCATCTGGGCGAGTCCGCCGGTGAGTTTCTTCACGGCGTTCTGCTCGAACGCGCGTACCCCTTCGAGGTTGATCTTCGGCCTGGAGAAGCTCACACCGTTGTTCTGCATGGCGTGCGCCTGCTCGATGACCTCGGCCGCGTGCAGCAAGGCCTTGGAGGGTATGCAGCCGATGTTGAGGCAAACGCCGCCCAGGCGATCGCGGGCCTCGATCAGCACGACCTCGCGGCCCAGGTCGGCGGCGCGGAAGGCCGCCGTATAGCCCCCCGGGCCGGCGCCCAGCACCAGCACGTCGCAACTCGAATCGGCCTGTGCACGCGCGTTCTCGAAGGCTTCGCTATCGGGTTCGCGTGAAGG
>JBJKSR010000329.1:0-3129 GCA_046703965.1 Gammaproteobacteria bacterium
GGCCATAGCCGATTTCCGCGCGCCGGCAGGGATCCGACAGCCGGAACAGCACGCAATGGCCGATCAGCCGTGAATCCTCTCGCCGTTCGATCGCGAGACTCAGGTGCTCGCCGCTGGCAATCGCCGCGACGTCGCGTGCGATGACTTCGCGGGCCCGGTCGATCGAGGCCCACGGCCGCGTACTCATGTAACGCATGACCCGGGGGTCGGAGAAGATCCCGAACAGCGCTTCGGCGTCGGATTCGTGGTAGGGCCGCAGAAGCAGGCGCCCGGTATTGATGGGAATGGCGGCGAAGGCCGGTGCCACGGTGCCGTCGGACCGGCCTAGTCACGCCGCGTCGATGGCACGGCGGGTACGTCCCGGCGTCGCGACAGGCAGAACCAGGCAGCGGGTGGTTCCGGCAGGTCGGCGTGGATGCGTATGGCGTGGAAGTCGAGGATTTCCAGCGAGGGCTCGATCGCGTTCATCACGTCGCGGGCGGAGCGGCGCGGCGGCCCCGAGTCGCGCTCCGGGCCCTCGGTGCTGCCGATCAGACTCAGCCAGTGGCCTTCGGGCCCGAGCAGCGAGGCGACGCGCCGAGCGAACCGCGCGCGGTCCGCGGGTGCGTCGAAGACGTGGAAGCAACCGCGATCGAATACGAGGTCGAACGGACCCCCGGGGACGTCATCGCTCAGGAAATCCAGCCTCTCGAAGCGGCAGTTCGGCTCTCCCTCGATCGCCTTCGTGCGCGCCTCTTCCAGGGCCGCCGCCGCGACATCCATCCCGAGAACCTCCAAGCCATCGTGCTCCAGCCAGAGCCCGTTTGTGCCCTTGCCCCAGCCGATGTCTAGGGCGCGGCCCGCCACGACGGCGCCGGAACGCAGGAACTCGACCAGATGCTCATCCGGCTCCCCGGTATCCCAGGGCGTTTCGCCGGTCGTGTATCGCTCGTTCCAGTCAGGGTGCGGCATAGCCTCTCCGTTGTGGATCGCGGTTTGGGGCCCGAAGCGGACGGGCCGCCCGGCAACCGGGTCAGTAGCCGATCACCTCACCGTCCTTGCGCATCTCGCTGGCGCCCCAGTACACGTGGTCCTTGGCATCATACATGATCGCCTCGTAACCGCCGAAGGCACCGGTGCCGGGCGTCACCCAGTCCACCTTGTAGCCGCGTTTCTCCAACTCGGGTCCGAGTGCCTTGTCGAATCCGGACTCCAGCTCCACCGTGCCAATGCCCTTCGAGGGGAGTCCGGTGGGTGTGGCGCTGCCCACGTGCCGCCAGCGCGCCGCGTCGCCGGCTTCCTGCACGTTCATGCCGAAGTCGATCATGTTGGTCAAAACCTGAACGTGGCCCTGGGGCTGCATCGAGCCGCCCATCACGCCGAAAGCGAGCCAGGGCTTGCCGTCATGCATCACGAATCCCGGGATGATCGTATGGAACGGCCGCTTGCGCGGTGCATACGCGTTCGCAGCCCCGGCGTGCAGTGAATACAATGCGCCGCGGTCCTGGAACATGAAGCCGAGGCCGGGGGCGACCAGGCCCGATCCCATACCGGCATAGTTGGACTGAATCATCGACACCATCATGCCGGTGTCGTCCGCCGTCTCGAAGTCCGTGGTATCGCCGTTGAACAGGCGCGGGTCGCCCGGTCCGATGTTCGGGTTCGCATGGTTCAGGTTGATCAGTTTGCGCCGCTGGTCGGCGTATTTGTTCGACAGCAGACCCTTCATCGGCACGTTGTAGAAGCGCGGATCGGCGTAGTATTTCGACAGGTCCGCGAAGGCCAGCCGCTTGGCTTCGATCTCCGCCGTCAACGTATCGGCAGTGCCGACGCCCATCTTCTTCAGGTTGAATCCCTTGAGAATGTTGAGCATCTCCAGGGCGGCAAAACCCTGGCCGTTCGGCGGCAGTTCATACACGTTGTAGCCGCGGTAGTCGATCGACTGCGGCTGCACCCACGCTCCGTGGAAGCTGGCGAAGTCGGAATAGCGCAGGTCGCCGCCGATGCGCTTGAAGTAATTCGCCATGGTGTGCGCGATGCTGCCCTTGTAGAATGCGCTACGCCCATTCTTGGCAATCAGCGACAAGGTATGCGCCAGGTCGGGGTTCTTGAATACTTCGCCCTGGTACGGCGTGTGCCCGTCTATAAGGTAGAGTTTCTTCGCATCGGAAAACTCGTTGATCAGGCCGCGGTTTTTCTGGAATGCCTTCCAGTTTTCCCTCCAGTACTTGGAGACGATCTCGGTGACCGGGAACCCCACCTTGGCATAATGGATTGCCGGCGCGAGGTCTTCGCTCATCGGCAGCTTGCCGAAGCGCTTGTGCAGCGCAAACCAGGCATCGACGACGCCCGGCACGGTCACCGCGAGCGAGCCGTACAACGGAATAACGCCCGGGTTTTTCATGCCCGCCTTCTTGTAGGCGGCTGCCACTTCGGCCTGCATCTTCTTCAGATCGCGGTCCTTCGGCGACCAGCCGGAGCCGTTGTAACCATAGAGCTTGTGGGTCTTGGGGTCGTAGACGATGGCGAAGCAGTCGCCGCCGAGCCCGTTCAGCACCGGCTGCATCAGTCCCAGTACCGCGTTGGCGGCGATCGCGGCGTCCACCGCGCTGCCGCCCTTCTTCAGTATCTCGACGGCGGCGAGCGAGGCGATGGGCTGTTCGGTGGCCGCCATGCCGTGCTGGGCGAGCACCGGCGAGCGCGATGCCCACGGTGCACCCGCGTAACGGTCGCCGCGGCTGATGCCGCCGGCGTTGGCGGTGGCCACGCCGAAGACGCCGGAGAACACCAGGAACGCGGCGCTGGCTGCGACCCAGCCGCGTTGACGCATCAACGGCAGGACCTTTTCATGAAAACGGGAGAAGCCATTCATCGATATCACCCCTGTAATTGGCGAATGGGGAATACGCGGCAATCTTAGCACCAGACGCAGGGACGCTGCTCCAATGGAGCCGGAGCGGTATCCAAGACAGGGGCGCTTTACCAGCGTTGTGGGAGCTGCCTTGTGGCTGGTGTTTTTGCCAAAAATCGAATTCGCGGGCATAGGGGCGCCGCACTTTCGAATTTGTTCGACCGTCGGGCATGTAGCCTTCGCGGCTCCCGTTCCGATGCCGATGCGTGTTGCCTCCGGTAATCGGCCTGTCGGATTCG
>JBJKSR010000330.1:0-7263 GCA_046703965.1 Gammaproteobacteria bacterium
GGGCCACGTCGTGGCTGTGCGCAGCCAGCGTCTTGGCGCCCCGCTGGAGCGCCTCGCTGCGCCGGCCGAGCCCCCATTCGGCCTGCATCTGCACCACCTGCATCAGCAGGTCCAAGAGCCCGCCGGCCACCGCCTTGTGCGCAGCCGCCAGCGCCGCGCCGTCGTCGCCCGCGCGCAGCGCAGCCTGCGCCAGCAGTTGCGACAGCTCGGCGTCCCCCGGGTGCGCCTTGGCGATGTGGCGGACCACGGCGTAGAGATACCAGTCGTCGTAACTGCCCTCCGACATCTCGTAGATGGCGCGCGCCCCGCCCGCCTCGTACAGTTTCTCCGCGGCCTTCCCGGCGGCCTTTACGTTGCCCTTGTCGAGCGCCACGCGCATATGTATGACCGCGGAGACCGGGCTGCCGGGCTCCAGCTTGGCGATGAGGTCGCCCGCCTGCGAGGCCAGTTCCTCGTCGCCCGCCTTGAACGCCAAGATGGCCGCCTGCGTCGCCCGCTCGGGATCCTTTTTCTCGCGGGCCTCCTTGAGCAGCACCTGCGCCATCAGCCGGGGCGAGTGCAGCTTCTGCGCCAATTCCGAGAGTTTCTCGTTGGCGGACGCCGCCGCCTGGGCACTGGAGGGAGCCGGCGCGGACGATCGCGTGGCACAACCTGCCACGCCGGCCGCCAGGGCCAGCGCGGCTATAAGGAGCGGAAAACGCTTCGGCATGGAATCAAGAATAACCGGGGAAAAATCTGACTATAACTGATCCGGATCAAGTGACGTCACCCGAGCTGCGCTAAAATGCCCCACAGTTTCCCGTGGCCGAGCCCATGCTTCTCGTCGCCGGTGTCAGCCATAAGACCGCGCCGCTGGACCTGCGGGCCCGGGTGGCGATTACACCGGAGCGGGTCCCGGAATTGCTGGACGACCTGCTCGAGAACGACGGCATCGACGAGGCCGTCCTGCTGGTCACCTGCAACCGGACCGAACTGTATGCCAGCGCAGCGCCGCAGGCCAGACCCGTGCTCCTGGACTGGCTGGGCCGCGTCAGCGGCCTGGGCGCCGCCCTCGACGATCATGTCTACCTGCACCGGGACGCCGCGGCGGCGCACCACCTTTTCCGCGTCGCCGCCGGGCTCGACAGCCTGGTGCTGGGCGAAACCCAGATCCTGGGCCAGATCAAGGCGGCCTATCGCCGCGCGCACCACGACGCCGCGGCCGTCGGGCCCGAACTGCACCAGCTTTTCCAGCACGCGCTGGGCCTGGCGAAGGGTCTGCGTACCGATTCCGCACTCGACTCGTTGCGCTCGATCCCGTACGCGGCGGCCAAGCTCGCCGGTTCGCACTTCGCCGAGCCCGAGGCCTGCAACACGGTGGTGGTAGGCGCCGGGCAGACGGCCGATACCCTGGCCTTCCATCTGCGTAACCGGGGCTTTACCCGGCTTACGATCCTGAACCGTTCCCGGCCCGCCGCCGACGAACTGGCCGCCCGCCACGAAGCGACGGCCGGAACGCTCGACGGGCTGGGTGCGGCCCTGGCCGAGGCCGACCTGGTCGCCAGCGCGACCTCCAGCCCGGAGGCGCTGATCACGCCGCTGGAACTCGGCGGGCGGGCTGCGGACCAGGCGCTGTTCGTCCTCGACCTCGCGGTACCGCGCGACGTTTCGCCCGAGGTGGGTGAGCTGCCCGGCATCGAGCTGGTGACGGTGGACGATCTGGCGTCGGTAATCAATACCAGCGCCGAGATGCGCTTCGCCGCGGCGGCGGACGCGGAGCAGACGGTGGAGGAAGCGCTCGCCGCATGGCGCAAGACCCGGCGCATCCGCACCGCGGTACCCACGATCTGCGCGCTGCGCGCCGAAGCGGCCCGCACCCGGCGCCATACCCTCGTCGAAGCTCGGCGCATTGCGGCCTCGCGCGGGATCGACGCCGCGCTGGACTACCTGGCCACCACGCTGACCAACCGCCTGATGCACGCGCCGACCGTGCGCCTGCGCGACGCGGCGGCCGACGACGACGCGGAGCTGCTTGCCGCCGCCCGCGATCTGTTCAACCTGGACGACGACACGGCGGCGCAGGACGACATCGAGGCTGCATGAGCCTCGCCGCCACGCCCCGTTCCTAGCCCCATGCAAGACAGCCTGATCGTGCGCCTGCGGGCGCTGGGCGAACGGGCTGACGAAGTCGCCCGGGAACTCGAGCAGCCCGACACGGCGCGCGACCCGAAGCGACTCGCGCAACTTTCCCGCGAATACAACCGCCTGGCGCCCGCCGCGCGCGCGCTCGAGGAATACGAGCGCCTGGGCGGGGAGCGGGCCGAAACCGAGCGCCTCACCCACGATGCCGACCCCGAGATGGCGGCACTCGCCGCCGGCGAGCGCCGGCGCATCGACGCCCGCCGCGAGGAACTGGAGAAGGAGTTGATGGCGGCGCTGATCCCGCCCGATCCCGACGACGGCCGCAACCTGTTCCTGGAAATCCGCGCCGGCACCGGCGGCGACGAAGCGGCCCTGTTCGCCGTGGACCTGTTCCGCATGTATGCCCGCTACGCCGAGTCGCGGGGCTGGACGCTCGAGGTCCTCAGCGCCAGCGAAGGCGAAGTGGGCGGCTTCAAGGAAGTCATCTCGCGCGTGAGCGGCCCCGACGTCTTTTCCCGGCTCAAATACGAATCCGGCACCCACCGAGTACAGCGCGTACCGCGCACCGAGTCGCAGGGCCGGATACATACCTCGGCCTGCACGGTGGCGGTGCTGCCCGAGGTCGAGGCGGCGGAGGAGATCGCCATCAATCCCGCGGACCTGCGCGTCGACACCTACCGGGCCAGCGGCGCCGGCGGCCAGCACGTCAACCGCACGGACTCCGCCGTGCGCATCACCCACCTGCCCACCGGCCTGGTGGTGGAGTGCCAGGACGAACGTTCGCAGCACCAGAACCGCGCCCGCGCCATGTCGCTGCTGCAGGCCCGGCTGCTGGCGGCGGAACGCGCACGCCAGGCCGCCGAACAGACGGCGAACCGCCGCCTGCAGGTAGGCAGCGGCGACCGCTCCGAACGCATCCGCACCTACAACTTCCCCCAGGGCCGGCTCACGGACCACCGCATCGGGCTCACGCTGTACCAGCTCGACGACGTGCTCGAAGGCAAGCTGGACGCGGTGATCGACCCGCTGATCTCGGCCGCACGCGAGGACGAACTGGCCCGCCTGGCCCAGGAGACCGGATAACGGCCTGCGTCCCGTGCGTCCGGATCGCACGAGTGTGCGATGATAAAAACCAACATCTGAAAGCGCACTCCTTCTGGCTGGGGAAACAACAGGGATGTCCGTCAAGAAAGTCCTGGTGGTGCACTACGGTTCGCCGAGCGCCCAACTGAGCGAAGTCGTGCGCAACCTGACGGCCCCGCTCGAGGCGGCCGGCGATGTGGAATGCCGCCACCTCGTGCTGCGTCCGAAGGAACCCTACCCGTTTCCATGGCCGATCCTGCGTTTCTTCGACACCTTCCCCGAGGCGATCTACCTCGATCCACCCGAACTGGAACCGCTGGACCTCGACCCCGGGGACCGCTTCGACCTGGTCATCCTCGGCTACCAGGTGTGGTTCCTGTCGCCTTCGCTGCCGACGGCCGCGTTCCTCAAAAGCCCCGAGGCGCGGGCCGTGCTGAAGGACACCCCGGTGGTCACGGTGATTGCCTGCCGCGACATGTGGCTCATGGCCCAGGAGCGCGTGAAGGAACTGCTTGCCGGTTGTGGCGCGCGCCTGGTGGGCAACGTGGTGCTGGTGGACGAGGCCGGCAGCTTCGGGAGTTTCCTGGCCACCCCCCTGTGGATGCTGACCGGCAAGCGCGGCCCGATGCTGGGCGGGCTGATACCGCGGGCCGGCGTCAAGCCGGAGCAGATCCGCGACAGCCGGCGCTTCGGCGAACGCATCGCCGCAGCGCTCGCCGACGGACGCCCCCTCGACAGCGACCTGCTGCGGGGCCTGCGGGCCGTGCGGGTGAACACGCGCCTGATCGCCACGGAGAAAGCCGCGCGGCGCAGTTTCCTCGCCTGGGGCGCGCTGCTGCGCGCGCTGGGCCGGCAAGGCGCGTGGTCCCGCCAGCCGGTGGTGATGATTTATATTCTCTTCCTGGTCACGCTGCTGATCACGGTGCTGCCCGCCAGCGCCCTGCTCAAGACATTGCTCGCGCCGCTGATGCGCCGGCGCATCGCCGCCCAGCGGACCTATTACAGCCAACCTTCGGGAGAATGAACCGGAATCCGACATGACTGGCAACGCATACATCACGAATCTTTCCGCGTTCCTGCCCAACGCCCCCGTCGCCAACGAGGAGATGGAATCGGTGCTGGGCATGATCAACGGCCAACCTTCGCGGGCACGGCGCATCATCCTGCGCTCCAACGGGATCAAGACGCGGCATTACGTGATAGACCCGGAAACCGGCGCGCCCAGCCATACCAATGCGCAACTGACCGCCGAAGCCATCCGCGGCCTGGCGAACGGGCACTTCCGGCTGGAAGATACCGACCTCATCGCCTGCGGCACCACCTTCGCCGACCAACTGGTCCCCAGCCACGCCAGCATGGTGCACGGCGAACTGGGCATCCCGCCCTGCGAAACGCTGGCCACCTCCGGCGTGTGCATCAGCAGCACCTCGGCCATGAAATACGCCATGCTCGGCGTCGCCGGCGGCGAGTTCCGGCACGCGGTCAGCGCCGGCTCGGAAACGCCTTCGGTGGTGATGCACGCGCGCAACTTCCAGCCCGAGAGCGACGCGCAGGTCGAATCGCTGGAGAACAACGGCGTGATGGCCTTTCAGAAAGATTTCATCCGCTGGATGCTCTCCGACGGCGCGGGCGCCGCGCTGATCGAGCCGGAGCCCGCCCCGGAGGGCCTGTCGCTGCGCCTGGAGTGGATCGCCGAGCGCTCCTACGCCAACGAGCAGCCCGCCTGCATGTACGGCGGTGCGGAAAAGCTCGACGACGGCCGCCTCAGGGGGTGGCCGGCCTACGATCCGACCGAGTGGGCGCCGAATTCGGTGTTCACGCTGAAACAGGACGTCAAGCAGCTCAACGAGCATGTCATGTACTACACGGTCGAGCGGCCGCTGCGCGAGTTGTCGCGGCTCAAGGGGCTCGAGCCCGGGAACATCGACTTCTTCCTGCCGCACTACTCCTCGCACTACTTCCGCGAGCGCGTGCACGAGCACATGGTCAAGGCGGACTTCGACATCCCCTTCGAGCGCTGGTTCACCAACCTGTACACGCACGGCAACACGGGTGCGGCCTCGATCTACATCATGCTCGAGGAACTGTTCCACTCCGGCCGCCTCGAGCCCGGCCAGCGCCTGCTGTGCTACGTGCCGGAAAGCGGGCGCTTCAGCACCGCCTGGATCCATCTCACCGTCTGCGGCCCGGATGGCGGGAGCGAATGAAGAAGGAAGACGTCCCGCAGCAGAACGCCAAGGCCTTCATGGGCCACAGCAAGATGCTCTACGCCGAGGACTCCCAGGGCCGCTATGTGGGTGCGCCCTGCAGCGGCTGGGAAGCCGAGGAAATCGTGCTCGATCAGGCGATCGCGGAATTCGAGTCGTCGGCCGCCGACGCCTGGCGCCGCGCCCGCGAGGGTACCGGCTCGGCGCTCGAATACCACATGTACCGCGAACGCATGGACGTGGTGCTGCTGGCGCAGAGCACCGGCTACTCCCGCTGGCGCGTTCGCCGGCACCTGCGCCCCGGCGCGTTCGCCGCGCTGTCCGCCGCGGTGCGCGCGCGCTACGCCGAAGCATTGGGCAAGTCCGCGGAAGCCCTCGAGACGCTGCCGGACCAGCCGTGAACGCCGCGACCGTCCCCGACCTCGAAATCGACTTCGATCACCAACAGAGCGCGCACTGCGAGAGCGGGGCCATCGCTTCCCTGCTCCGCCACGGCGGCCTGCAGATCTCGGAGCCCATGGCCTTCGGCATCGCCGCCGGGATGACCTTCGCCTACCTGCCGTTCGTCAAGTTCGGGGGCCTGCCCCTGTTCGCCTACCGCATGCCGCCGGGCCGCGTCATCCGCGGCCTGACGAAACGGCTCGGCGTGCGAATGCACACCGAAACCTTCCGCCGGCCGGACGAGGGTATGCGTGCGCTGGACGAGCACCTGGCGCGGGGCCGCATCGTCGGCATCCAGACCTCGGCGTATTGGCTGACGTATTTCCCGCCCGACATGCGCTTTCATTTCAATGCCCACAACCTGGTGGTGTACGGCAAGCGCGGCAGCAACTACCTGATCAGTGACCCGGTCATCGACATCCGCGTCGAGTGCGACGAGAAGGACCTGGAAAAGGCGCGCTTCACCCGCGGCGTGATGGCCCCGCACGGACGGCTTTACTACCCGGTGTCGATCCCGGAACGCCCGGACATGGCGCGCGCCGTCGTCAAGGCGATCCGGTTCACGACCGGGATGATGCTGCGCACGCCCGTGCCGATCGTCGGCGTACGCGGCATTCGCCGGGTCGCGCGCATGATCGGCAATCTCGACCCGGCCGACACGCACTACAACAAGCTGCTGCTGGGCCACATCGTGCGCATGCAGGAGGAGATCGGCACCGGCGGCGCGGGCTTCCGCTTCATCTACGCCTCGTTCCTGCAGGAGGCCGCGGACGTACTGGGCAAACCCGAGCTGGCCGTGATCGCCCGCGACCTCACCGAGGTCGGCGACGAATGGCGCCGTTTCGCGCTGCATGCCGCGAAGATGTGCAAGGGGCGGATGCCGATGGATTACGCCTCGCTCGCCGGCCAGCTTCGGCGCTGCGCGCACAGCGAGGCTACGATCTACCGCCGGTTACGCGCCGAGGTGAAGTTGCCAGACGTCGTCCCCGGCGCCGCCGACCAGCACCGCCTCGCCTTCGCGCCCGGCCGCGATATGAGCGGCAAGCCAAGCGGACTCGATGCCATCGTGAAACGGCAGCGACAGGCTGTCGGCCGCGATCGCGCGCGGGAAACGCCGGCGCACCGCGCCGGCCGTCACCGCCCCCCGCTGCCTGCTCAGGCACACCGCCGCGGAGGGGGACACCTGCGCCGCCAGGTAGGATTCAAGCGCCCGTGAATCGTCGAAATGCCGCAGCGCGAGCGTCGCTTCCGGCGTCCCGCTTGCGGGCGGGCCGAGCAGGAACCAGTCGCTACCTTCGCCGAGCACGGCATCGTCGCCGACGTTCAGGCGCTGTCGCTGGTTGGCGAGCGGCAGGGGCGCCTCGTCCACCACGCCCACCAGCGCCTGATCGACCGCGCCCGCGGCGAGGTC
>JBJKSR010000331.1:0-5715 GCA_046703965.1 Gammaproteobacteria bacterium
CTCGAGCCAGGCCAGCACGTCGGAGAAGCTGATCAGCGCCCGGACCTCGATCCCTTCCTCGGCCGCGAGCTCCCGGATGGCGCTGCCCCCGCCCGAGCGGCCGCGCTCCTCGCGGTCGATGGCGACGACCAGGGCCGCGGGCGTCGCGCCGGCCGCGCGGATCAGGGTGATCGCCTCGCGCACGGCGGTGCCCGCCGTCACCACGTCGTCGATGATGCAGACCCGCGTGCCCTCGAGGGGCGCGCCGACCAGGTGCCCGCCTTCCCCGTGGTCCTTGGCCTCCTTGCGGTTGTAGGCGATCGCCAGGTCCGCGCCGTCCCGGGCATAGGCACAGGCGGTCGCCACCGCCAGGGGGATGCCCTTGTAAGCGGGCCCGAACAGCACGTCGGACGGGGGGTTGAGGCCCTCCAGGAGCCGCGCGTAGAATTCCCCCAGCCGTGCCAGCCGGACGCCGCTCGCGATCATGCCCAGGTTGAAGAAATAGGGGCTTTCGCGGCCCGACTTGAGAGTGAAGCGACCGAAGCGCAGCACCCCCGCCTCGACGGCGAAATCGATGAACCGGCGCTTTTCCACGGAGAGTTCGGTCATGGCGGACAGGTCTCGAATATGTCCCCGGTATGATAACGGTGACGGCAACGGAGCGACGACGTGCGAATCATCAGCCTCAACGCCAACGGCATCCGCGCCGCCGCCCGCAAGGGCTTCTTCGAATGGCTGGAAAAGCAGCGCGCCGACGTGGTGTGCCTGCAGGAAACCAAGGCCTGGGAGTCGCAACTCGACGACGACGTCTTCTGCCCCGACGGCTACGCCTGCTACTACCGCGACGCCACCGTCAAGAAGGGCTACAGTGGGGTGGCGCTCTATGCCCGGCGCGAGCCCGACAAGGTGCTGACCGAGCTGGGCTGGGAGGACTTTGACGAGGAGGGGCGCTACATCGAGGCCCGCTTCGGGAAGCTTTCGGTGGTCTCGCTGTATGTCCCCTCCGGCTCCTCGGGCGAGGAACGCCAGCAGTTCAAGTACCGCGCGATGGATTGGCTGAGGCCCATCTTCGACAAATGGCGCAAGAGCAAGCGTGACTACGTGCTCTGCGGGGACTGGAACATCGTGCGCGGCGAGAACGACATCAAGAACTGGAAGGGCAACCAGAAGAACTCCGGCTGCCTGCCCGAGGAACGCGCCTGGCTCAACGCATTGATCGAGCACGGCGGCTGGGTGGACAGCTTCCGCGAACTCAAGCCGGACGCGGTCGAGTACACTTGGTGGTCGCAGCGCGGACGGGCGCGCGAGAACAACGTGGGTTGGCGCATCGATTACCAGGTGGTCACCCCGTCGCTGCGCAAGCGGCTGAAGGGCTGCTCGATCTACGACGACGAGAAGTTTTCCGACCACGCCCCCTATATCGTCGACTACACGGGCAAGCTGTGAATATCGCCCGCTGGCGCGCGATGGCCCGGGTCATCTTTTCCCGGCGCATGCTGGTCGCCCTGCTCATGGGCTTCTCCTCCGGGCTGCCGCTGCTGATCCCGCTCACGCTGCTGCAGGCGTGGCTGACCGAACGCGGCATTTCGGTCAAGGTGATCGGCCTGTTCGCGCTGGTGGGACTGCCCTACACGTTCAAGTTCCTGTGGTCGCCGCTGTTCGACCGCTATCGCCTGCCCTTCCTCGGCCGGCGCCGCGGCTGGCTGCTCGCGCTGCAGATCGTGCTCGCGCTCTCGATCGCCGCCATCGGCCTGGTCGGCGTCCCGGACGCGCACCTGCTCATCACGGCCGACCCGGCACGCGTGATCGGAGCCCACCCGTTCATGCCGCCGCTCGGGCAGTTGCCCGATCTCATCGCGACCTACATCGGCGCACTCGGCGACCTGATGCCGGGCCTGATCGCGGTGGCCCTTGCCGCGCTGTTCATGTCTTTCATCTCGGCCTCCCAGGACACGGTAATCGACGCCTATCGGCGTGAATCGCTGGCCGACGGCAACGAACAAAGCCTGGGCGCATCGCTGTATGTCTGGGGTTACCGCGCCGCCACCCTGTTCGCGGCGGGCGGCGGCCTGATCTTTGCCTCGCACATGCCGTTCCGGGACGTGTTCTTCATCATGGCGGCGGCGATTGCCGTCGGTGTCGGCGCCACGTTCATCGGGCGCGAACCGGTGGAAACGGGCGCCGCCCCGCAAACGATCGTACAGGCGATCGTCGAACCCTTCGTGGCCTTCTTCCACGCTCACCGACGGGCGCTGATCATCCTCGCCTTCATCCTCCTGTACAAGCTCGGGGATGCGCTCGCCACCAGCCTGATCACGACCTTTTACCTGAAAGTCGGCTTCAGCACGGAAGCCATCGGCGCCATCGCCAAGATTTTCGGCTCATGGGCATTGATAGGCGGTGTTCTCACCGGCGGAATACTCATTCTGCGGCTCGGCATAATCCGCTCGCTCATGGCCTTCGGCATCCTGCAAGCGGTGTCGACCGTCAGCTTCGCCTGGCTGGTGCATACCGGTCCGGTGGGCGGCTGGCTCGCCGCAGTCGTGTCCCTTGAAAAGTTCACGGACGGAATGGGAACCGCGGCCTTGCTCGGCTACATGGCCATAGTGACCGATCGCCGCTACACCGCGACACAGTTCGCGTTGCTTTCCAGCCTGGCGAGCGTGCCCCGGGTCATCATTTCCTCGTTTTCGGGCTACATGGTCCACGGCCTGGGCTGGGAGATGTTCTTTGTGGTCTGCGGACTGGTGGCGATTCCGGGGCTTACGCTGATCCCCTTCCTCGGCAAGCCGCCGGCCGCCGTAGCAGCCGAACCGACGTGACCCGCCCCGACCTGGTCGAACTGGACCTCGGCCCGCTCGCCGACCTGCCCGAGCCGGGGGCACGCGAATTCTCACCGCCCGGCGCGCGTTTCGGGGACGACTACTTCGTGGTTCGCCGTGGCGGCCGCCTGGCCTGCTTCTCCAACGTCTGCACCCATATGCAGCAGCCGCTCAACTGGGCGCCGAACCGATTCCTGAACAAGAGCGGCGAATTCGTCGTATGTCCCGCCCACGGCGCTACCTACGATTCGCTGAGCGGCGAGTGCCGAGGCGGACCCTGCAACGGTCGCGGACTGACGAGCTGGCCGGTGCGGGTGGACAATGGCCGCATAATAGTGCGGGTACCGTCCGCGCAATAGACACCCCGACATGAGCACCGATCCCGCCGAACGCCTCGAGCGCTACCATCCCGAATGCAGCGACGGCGGCGTCAACCCGCCAATTTCGGACTCCGCCACCTTCGAGTTTCCCGATCCCGACCTGCTCAAGGCGGCATTCCACGACGAGGCACCCGGCTGCTTCCTGTACTCGCGCTCCGGCAATGCCTCCACCCGCATGCTCGCGGGCGCCGTGGCCGCACTGGAGGGCAGTGAAGCCGGTCACGTCACCGCTTCCGGCATCAGCGCCATCGCCGTCACCTTGCTGCGGCTCGCCAGCGCCGGGAACCAGATCGTGGCCAGCCACACGATCTACGGCGGCACGTGGGCGCTGCTCGCGAACCTGCTGCCACGTTTCGGAATCGAAACCCGGTTCGTGGATACCAACGACATCGATGCCGTTCGCGCCGCGATCACGCCGGAAACAGCGGTGATCTACTGCGAAACCCTGTCAAATCCGATGCTGCGCGTACCTGACCTGCCGGCGCTTTCGGACCTCGCCCGGGACAGTGATGCCGCCCTGGTCGTCGACAACACCTTCGCACCGCTGCTCGTCTCGCCGCTGGCGCATGGCGCCGACGTGGTCGTACACAGCCTGACAAAGTACATCAACGGCGCCAGCGATTGCGTGGCAGGTGCCATCTGCACCGATGAAACCTTCATCGCCAGCCTGGGCGACGTCGCGGACGGTCCTGCAATGCTGCTCGGGCCGGTGCTCGACAGTCTGCGCGCGCAGAGCATCTACAAGAACATGGCCACGCTGGATGTGCGCATGGTCCGGCATTCGCGTAACGCCCTGTTCCTCGCGGAACGCCTGGCGGCGGAAGGGCTGAAGGTGACCTACCCGGGACTGGAGAGCCACCCCGACCATGAGCGCTTTGCGCGGCTGTCGAACCGCGGCTACGGCCATGGCGGGATGCTGGCACTCGATGTCGGCACCGCCGAGGCCGCCGATGGCCTGGCCCGCCGTCTGCGCGCGGCAGAGGTCGGACTGCTGGCGGTAAGCCTGGGCTATTACCGGACGCTGTTCAGCCCGTCCGGATCCAGCACCTCCTCGGAAATCCCGCCAGAGATGCAGAACCAGATGGGACTTTCGCCGGGGCTGCTGCGCTTTTCGATCGGGCTCGACCACGACATCGGGGCCACCTGGGAGCGTCTTGCCGGCTGCCTCGGCGCCGCCGGCCTGCTCGCCTGAAAACCTCTCGCAAGCCGGCCGGATACCGGCGCTCTTCCCCTTGCGCAATCAGGGGAACCGGGGTTTTTCAGAGGCGCTCGACAAAACTCAGGGGATCGACCCAGGTGCCCTCGTCTTCCGCTATCAGGCCGATCCCGGCGTCGCTCTGCATCCCCAGGTCGAGGGCGCCGGAATAGTCCTCGGGCGCCGCGACCGGCTGCGCACCGAGCGTATTCCATTCGCGGTGATCAATTTCTTCCAAAGTGCCGTCGAAATACTGGATTTCGATCCCCCCCTCCGCCTTGCCGGGGTCCTCGTCGATGGCAACGACCACGAACGGTTCGCGGTCCTGCACCCGATACCACTGCCCAACCTCCGGCGCGTTCAGTTGCAACGGCTCCATACCAAAGTCCTCCTCCGATGGCTCCGCATCGCCCGCCCGGCGGCCCCCTCCGATGTGGCCCTGCAGGGTCAGGCGTAGTATGATGCGCACCCGTGCATCGTGCATGCGCGAACGCTTCCTGCCACTACCCTTATAGACCTACTCGAGCCATTCGGCAACCCCCATCGTCAATTGCCTGAAACCATGTCCGTCCATCAGTGGATCAACGACCTGATCGTGTTTTTCGTGGTCATCGACCCGCCGGGTCTGGCCGCGATGTTCGCGGCGCTCACGCGCGGGGGGGACAACGCCTACCGCCGGCGCATGGCCATCAAGGCAACGCTGCTCGCCACGGGAATCCTTTATGTCTTCGCCTTTATCGGCGCCCGCCTGCTGGAAGCGCTGGGCGTGAGCGTTCCGGCCTTCAAGATCGCCGGCGGGATCCTTCTTTTCCTGGTGGCGATCGACATGATCTTCGCGCGCCAGTCGGGACTGCGCTCGGCCACCGTACGCGAGCAGGAAGAGGCGCGCTTCAAGGAAGACATCTCGGTGTTCCCGCTTGCTTTTCCGCTGCTCGCAGGCCCCGGCGCCCTCACTACGGTCATCCTGCTCGCCGGGAACGCGAGCGGCCATCCCTGGCAGTTCCTGGCCGTGCTGATCATTCTCGGCATCATCCTCGCCCTGGCCTTCGTCGCGCTGCTGGCCAGCGGTTACCTGATGCGGCTGCTCGGGGTCACGGGTTCCAACGTACTGGGTCGGCTGCTCGGCGTGGTGCTGGCGGCCATGGCGGTGCAGTTCGTAATCGACGGCGTGCACGCCGTCCTGACTTAGAAATGAATCGCGGCGGGGACCGCCGCTCCCACACCGAGTCCCGGGTTTCGATCTTCAGACGATCCTTCGGTAGGCCAAGTCGAAGACCGGATGACCCTTGTTCTTGCCGCGCTGCTCGAACCGGGTCACCGGCCGCTCGTCCGGCCGCTC
>JBJKSR010000332.1:0-4359 GCA_046703965.1 Gammaproteobacteria bacterium
GCCATGTGCCGTCTGTGCGCATCGTCAACGGCAAGCATCTCGATGTCGGAGAGCACGATCGCAAGACAAGCGGCCTCATTTTCGGTACCTATCCGACCGACCGCACTCACCGCGGTGTTGGCTGAAAAGTTGGGCCGCTTAGCCATTCCGCAATTTGTCACCGATTCGCGGCGGACAATCGCTGCCTGCGTCGTGAGTGTCCGGAATCCCGCCGTCTCAGATGCCCGGCGTACCGCAATGCTTGCCTCGGTTTGCAAGCGGTCCCGGACCAAACCAGACCGCGGTCGAATCAACATGTCTCCGGAAAGCTTGTTCGATACCGCGCTGCAGAAAATCCCGACGGACGTACTAAGTGTCAATGTGACCGCCGACTTCTAGATCCGAGAACCCTGCAATATTGCCATCCGCGTCGGCACGACAAGTCGACGTGAGTTGCCACCTTTCTCAGAAATTGCCCTCCGCGATAATGCACGACACGCACGGCAGGATCTGCAAGAGCGAGCGGTCACAGGACACGATTTTCTGCGGCGCTCTGATTCTTGGGGCCATCTCGCATTCCTGCCGGCTGCTGCGCATCGCGTTTCCGTGCGTCCATTGATCAGATGCGTAAAGGATGCCCAGTTGGATGTGTCGGAAGTGCAAAGCCGTGCGCCCTCTTGGTACGCCACAGAAGCGGGCGCGGCGTCCGCTGCGAGCAGTGCATCTGCACGCGGAGAGCTTCACGCGTGCCGAGTGCCGAGATCGCTCGGCAGATTAGCTGCATTCGACGCAGCGCTCGACACTGGACGGCGGCAACGCGCAAGATCGAGGGAAGCTGCCGGGGCGCCAAGAATCGACAGGCCAGATCTCGTGTCCCAGTATCTCGTTCCCAGATGCATGGGACCCCGCGACGCGAGGTAAACGGGCTCGGGCTTCTGATCCATTCCAATACCCGGCGGCCTCCGCTTCTCTGAAAGCTCGAGCCGTAGCTCGGCACGACCGGAAGTCGCTGACGTGGCCATCGACCTACGGCGGGGGGGGTTGCCGGACAGTTAGGCGCGAGACGGAGCAGATGTGGATCCGCCCACGGTCTGTACAACATTGCTCGACGAATGCCGGCATCGCAGCTCGATTCGCGCGAAGGAACTCATCCCCCGCGGCACAAATCCGCGCTACGAAGCGGCGGGATCAACGCCCTCACCCCCTCGATACCAAGCCCGAGCTGCTTACCATGCGGCTTTATGAAGTCTGGAATTCCGATAGCCCAAATTGACGGTTCCAGTCACGTGGGGGCACTACGACCAAAATCTCTTGGGCAAACCGGGCGCGCTATCAGCAATCTTTATCGAATTACTCAAGGGGAGGCCGGCGAGCCTCGCTCGATTCGCCCGATAGCGCCAGACACTTCCCTCAGGTCCGTGCACCCCGTCAATTGGGCTCGAGTCTTCCGACGGCAAGTCTTGAGTAAATTTGCCGTGCGTCCGCTATCTTTTGAATTATCAATGCACGCGTGGGCGCTATGCTGATATACTGAATCAGCATAGCGTGGCCGACTGATACCTGGGGGGCACCTTGGATCTGAGCAGCTTGCGATATTTCGTGCGCATTGCGGAACTCGGCAGCATCACCCTAGCCTCTCATGAACTCGGACTCGTTCAGCCGGCGCTGTCGAGGCATATCCACCGTCTCGAGTACGAGCTAAACGCGCAGTTGCTCGTCCGGATGCCTCGCGGTGTCAGACTGACTCGTGCCGGGCAGCTTTATCTAGAGCGCTGCCGTCGCGTGATCACTGAACTGGAGTTTGCGAAGGAAGAGATTTCCGCCGAGCAGACGACTCCCAACCAAAGTGTAACACTCGGCATACCACCGTCTCTCATGTCGCTGTTGGCGGTAGAAGTCATCAGCCGGATGCGCGAGTCCCTCCCGCGCATCCGGCTGACGGTGCACGAAGGCCTTAGCGCTAGATCGTGCCGGCAGATCATGGATGGCACGCTCGATTTGGCCGTGATTGCGGACCCACCCGTCTCGGAAGCCATACACTTGGCCGCACTCGCTGCCGAATCTTTCGTCGTGGTGGGCCGTCCGTCACGCGATGCCCCAAAGCAACCGTACACAATCAGCACTCTATCGAAGAGCAGGTTTATCATGCCTGCTACGTTTCGTGCGACGATTGACCAGCAGCTCAGCCGCTACAACACGCGTGTTCAGGTAGCTCTCGAGGTCAACTCAATGGAGGGAATTCGACAGCTCGTGCTCGCGGGCATGGGACAGACAATCTGTCCCGTGTCGGCATTGCGGGCAGATCTCGAGGCTGGCCGCCTGCAGGCATGGTCCATCTCGGATATCAGTCTGCAGAGGGGACTCTCGCTGGCCCACCGGCTCGACCTTTCGCCCTCGGGCCGCAGTGCGGCGCAGCTCATTCAGTCGCACATCGTCCACATGGCGGAGCGCGGCTATTTCAGGCCGGGCAAGCTCAATTGACATTCCGCCACGCGGGAATATAGCGATTCCGACCGCGAGCTGCGTGACAAGTCACGCGTTGACGTTCGCCATTCCGGCCGCAGGGTATCGGGTTCCGGCCACCGCAATCTCGTCTAGGATGCTGCGAATCCGTTGCAGCTCCTCGTCCGTTAGTCTCAGTTGCGTTGCCGCTGCATTCTCATCGAGCCGCGAGACATGCCGCGTCCCGGGAATCGGCACGATATCCGAGCCCTGATGCAGTAGCCACGCGAGCGCCAGCTGCGCGATGCTGCAGTGGTGCTCCTCTGCCACCTTGTGTACCGCCTCGACCAGGCGCAGGTTCGCTTCGAAGTTCGGTCCTTGAAATCTGGGATGATCTCGCCTCCTGTCGTCTTGCGACAGGTCATCGACCTTCTGAATCGCACCTGTCAAAAATCCGCGCCCAAGCGGGCTGTACGCAACGAACCCTACTCCGCATTCCCGGCACGCAGGAAGAGAGTCCATCTCTACATCGCGCGTCCATAGCGAGTACTCGGTCTGAAGCGCCGTGATCGAATGCACCCGCGCGGCTCGACGCAGGGTGCTTCCGGAGACTTCGCATAGACCCAAATACCGGACTTTGCCTGCCGCGACTAATTTCGCCATGGCGCCGACCGTCTCTTCGATGGGCACATGAGGATCCACACGATGTTGATAGTAAAGATCGATGCATTCGACGCCGAGTCGACGCAGGCTCGCATCGCAAGCTGCGGCAACGTACTCCGGCCGGCCGTCGATTCTGAGGAACTTACCGACAGGTGCTCGCACATTTCCAAACTTCGTTGCGATGACCACTTCCTTGCGCCTTGTCCTGAGCACTTCCGCGATCAACTCTTCATTGCGTCCAACGCCGTACATATCGGCAGTGTCGAGAAAGTTCACCCCGATGTCGATGGCGTGGTGCAGCACGGCGAGGTTTGCGGCCTGATCGCTGGGACCATAGAAGTCCGACATACCCATGCAGCCAAGACCAATCGCAGAGACGATGGGTCCTTCACGACCAAGGTTACGACGGGGAATTGCGTCACTCATAGGCAGCTCTAATTGGCGTTGACAAATCTAGTGAACGGAACCAAGCCGCCTGAGATCTCGCCTGCCGCCGCTGGGCTGTCATGCGGGTCAAAGGCGTGCATCCGATTCAGCACGACCAATGCACTATACCGGCGACTCCGTCGAGGGTCACGAGTGCTCCTTCTGGAATGTGCCCCGTCGCACCGTGCACCCCCAATACCATCGGGACACCCCGCTCGCGCGCAAGCGACGCAAGATGTGACGTACTGCCTCCGAGTTCTGCGACGACACCCGCAACACGCGAGAGCATCGACCCAAGCGCCGGGCCGGCGACTTTGCTCACGAGAATGTCCCCCGGCCCCACACGGCTCAGTTCACACTCACAGGACACCACGCAGGCGCGTCCCGAGGCAAAGCCGATCCCCGCAGGATGTCCTCTTAAGCGCATGCGAGTCGGGGAAATCGGCTCCGGATCGCAATGCCTCTCGGCGACGCTCAGAGGGCGGGCCTGCAGGAGGGTGAAGCCCGCGTCGTCCTTGGCCCATTCAATCTCGGCGGGTCCGCCGACCACGGCCTCACTTTTCAGAAGCATTCGTCCCAGCTCGACCGCCTCATCGGCCGTCAAGCAAGGCTCGCCGATAAGGGCGGTCTCAACCATTTGCTTACCGTGAGCACAGCCGACCCTATGAAACTTGCGTCCCGCAGAGATGTCGCGCACGGTCAAGTCGCGGCCTAGAACGATGCGATCCGGCACCACCTCCCCCTGCGCAATCGCCGACCCGAGCCCCCAGGTCGAGCTGATGATCATCTCGCCCTCGGCACTGCGGCTCAGACCGCCGCCCGAGACGCGCGCGCGGATGAGTGGCTGAA
>JBJKSR010000333.1:0-2950 GCA_046703965.1 Gammaproteobacteria bacterium
AGCGCCCAGCCGAAGTGCACGGCGCCGACCGCGGCCAGGGTCACGCCGGCATAGATGGCAAGGACGCGGGCCGCGATGCCGGTCGGCGGGTGCAGCCACAGCCAGGCCGCCAGGCCGATGAACGGCAGCAGCCCGGCGTAGGCGGTGAGCGTCGCGGCCGGCGACAGGGTAGGGCTGGGCCCCTCGTCTTCCTGCTTTTCATCGAGCGCCTCTCGCGCGGCCCGGATGCCGCCCACGAAGTGGCCGTCGATGAAGACCTGCGGCAGCGTGGCGTGACCGGTGAAGTGCTTCAGCGCCGCGAACCGGGCCCGGTTCTCCGGGTCGTCCATCGACAGCTCCACCGAGCGCCAGCGCTTGCCGCGGCGTTCCAGCCAGTGGTCCAGCCCGCCCAGATCGGTGATCGCGCTGTGGAAAATCACCACCGAGGCGCTGTGGCTGAGCCGTTCGATTTCGTCTTCTGCGTGCATGATTCTTCTCCCCGCGTGCAGGCTTTCATGCTACACGGATTTTCCGGCGCAGGCGGTCTGCTGGCGCCGCTCGGCGCGGATCAGCACCAGCGCGACCGGCAGCGAGAGCACGAAAATCGCGCTCAGTCCCAGGTAGGTGGGGGTGAAGCCGAAGCCGGTGCCGATCACTAGGCCCAGGATCGCGCCCGCCGCGGCACCGGTATCGGCCGAGACCTGGTACATGCCGGTGGCGCGGCCGCGGCGCTCGGGCGACACCAGGTCGCCGATCAGCGTCAGCACCGGGATGGTGATGCTGCCGGCGCCCGCCCCGATCATCACCAGGGCGAGCAGCAGCCATCCGAGGTCCTGGGCGAAGGCGCACAGCGTGCAGCCCGCGATCAGGACTAGGACCGCGGGCAGCAGCGTCGAGGTGCGCCGGCCGAGGTCGTCGATGCGGCGCCCGATGTAGAGCGACACGCCCGCGTAGCTCAGCACCATGGCGCACATGAGAAGCCCGGCCGTGCCCTCGGCGTCGAGCCCGGGCACCAGCGTGTGGCGCCGGCCGATCAGCACCACCAGGGTGGCGAGCAGCACCCCGCCGTAGCAGAAGAACACCAGCGCCGTGTAGATCCACACGCCGATCAGGCGCCGCTCGCCGAGGATTGCCAGCCAATGCCGGAACCGGCCGTGCGTCGGAAGCGGCGTCGGCTGCGCCGCGCGGGCGGGAAGACGGGTGCGGCGCGGGATCGCCACCAGGCTGACCAGTCCGGCGCCGACGCTGAGCACGGTGGCGACGCCGAAGGCGGTATCGGCGTTGACCAGGTCGGTGATCACCCCGCCCAGCGCGAGGCCGCCCGGCACGCCCAGGCTGATCGCGCTGCGGGCGCGCGCCACCAGGCGTCCGCGTTCCCGGCTGCCGCTCAGCGCGAGCACCGCGGAGACCGAGCCGACGAACAGCAGCGACGAGCCCACGCCCCACACGATGCGCCCGGCCAGGAACCAGGCGGCGGGGTGCGGGTAGTGCAGGGCCGCGATGTAGCCGATGCTGCCCACGCCCTCGATGAACAACCCCGCGGCGATCACCTCGCGGCCGCCGAAGCGGTCGGTCAGCGTGCCCGTGACGGGGTTGATGACCATGCGCACGATGCGGTTGGCCGCGAGGATGATGCCGATGATCAGCGCCGACAGGCCCATGCGTTCGCCGAGCGCGGGCAGGATCGGGAATACCACGCCGCCGCCGATGCCGCCGAAGAACGCCATCGCGCTGATGCGCCAGGCGACGCTGGAGGCGTTGTGCGTAATGTCGTCGGGAGCGTGGTTGGCGGTGTTCTTCACCCGCGTATTATCGCGCGGCCGGCTGCGGCAAGAACAATCCTACAGAACTATGCCGTTTCGGCTTTGCCTAAATACCTGTAGTCAATTCCAGCAATTTGAACGCGAGAGAGGACACACATGAAAAAGACGATCATCGCCGGCCTCGCGCTGGCTTCACTGGGTTTGAGCATGCCGCTGGCGCAGGCCGCAAACACGCCCGCGTCGGGGCTCGGCTACTTCGGTGTCTATACCGGCTGGCCCGATGCCATCGGCGCCCAGTACACCCTGACCGGCACCTTCGGGCGCGGTACGTACCTGCGCTTCGGGGCCGGCATACCGGCCTTCTACCAGGCCTTCGGCCTCGACCTGAGCGGCGATGCCCTGTTCGATACCGCCCGTTTCGGGCAGCAGGGCAAGCTGCGCCTCGGCGGCGGCCTGAACCTGGGTTTCCTCGACAGCGGCAACCAGTTCACCTACAACAGCAACGTGTTCGCGTACCCGCACTTCCTGGCGAACTTCAGCATGATGTTCACCACGCACCTGCAAGGATTCGTCGAACCGGAAGTGGGCCCGCTCTTCGTTTCCCGCGGCTACGGCACCACCGGCCGCGTAGCCGTAAAAGTAGGCCTCAACTTCACCCCCTGAATCCGGCTCGCGGGAATGGTCCGCTTCTACAGGATCTGCTTTGCATGTAGGAGCGGGCCATGCCCGCGACCCACTCCCCCATCGCGTGTAGGAGCGGGCCATGCCCGCGACCGAGGGAAGGGACGCTTACGGCAGCGAACACCACACTCTGATCTTAGAGCCAAACGGCATCCCAGAACGGATAATCCCCGATCGAACTCACCAGCCCGGCCCGCAACGGATTGGCCACGACGTAACGCGCGGAAGCTCTCGCATCCTCTTCCGCCCGCAGCGCCCGATCATGAAAGGCGGACGCCCATAAAGGCCCCGAGCGGCGCAGGACCCGATTGGCATGGCGTGCGCTGGCCGATTTCAGGCGGTTGACCACGCTGGCCAATGAATCGACAGTGCCCAACTGAATCATCCAGTGCACATGGTCGGGCATCAGAACCCAGGCCAACAGGGTTGCGTCGCCGAGTACCCTCCCATACTTGAAGCATCGGGCCGCGGCGCAACCGGCAGCGAAATCGGCGAAGCATGGTTCCCGATTTTGCACGGTGCTGGTT
>JBJKSR010000334.1:0-4030 GCA_046703965.1 Gammaproteobacteria bacterium
AAGACCTCGCTGTTCCGGCTGATCGCCGGGCAGGAGACACCAGACGGCGGCACGCTGCGCATCGGCGACACCGTGCAGCTCGCCTACGTCGACCAGATGCGCGACGACCTGCCCGCCGCCAAGACCGTGTGGCAGGTCATCGCGCATCTGGTCAACGTAGGCGAGTTGCACCGTGTCGCCGATTCGCAGCGTCCCGCTGTCGGGCGTTTCCTGCCCGGCGATCAGGCGGAACAGGGAGGTCTTGCCGGCGCCGTTGGGGCCGATCACCCCGACGATCGCGCCGGGCGGCACTTTGAAACTCAATCCGTCGAACAGCAGTTTGTCGCCGTAGGCCTTGACGAGGTCCGAGGCCTCGATCACCAGGTCGCCCAGGCGCGGGCCCGGCGGGATGTAGATCTCCTGGGTTTCGCTGCGCTTCTGGAATTCCTTCGACGCCAGTTCCTCGTACTGCTTGAGGCGCGCGCGGCTCTTGGCGTGCCGCCCGGCGGGGTTCTGGCGCACCCACTCCAGCTCGGCCTTCATCGCCTTGCGGTGTGCGGCTTCGGCCTTGGCTTCCTGCTCCAGGCGCCGCTCCTTCTGCTCGAGCCACGAGGAGTAGTTGCCCTCCCAGGGAATACCCTGGCCACGATCCAGCTCGAGTATCCAGCCGGCTACGTTGTCGAGGAAGTAGCGGTCGTGGGTCACGGCCACCACGGTGCCCTTGAACTGGCCGAGGAAGCGCTCCAGCCAGGCCACCGACTCGGCGTCGAGGTGGTTGGTGGGCTCGTCGAGGAGCAGCATGTCCGGGGCGGAGAGCAGCAGCTTGCACAGCGCCACGCGGCGGCGCTCGCCGCCCGAGAGCGTGCTCACGTCGGCTTCCCACGGCGGCAGGCGCAGGGCCTCGGCCGCGACTTCCAGCTTGTGCTCCAGGTTGTGGGCATCGGCGGCCTGGATCAGGTTTTCCAGCTGCGCCTGCTCGGCGGCCAGCGCTTCGAAATCCGCGTCGGGCTCGGCGTAAGCCGCGTAGACCGCTTCCAGGCGGGACTGCGCCTCCGTGATCTCGCCCAGGCCTTCCTCGACGTTGCCGCGTACGTCCTTGGTCTCGTCCAGCTCCGGTTCCTGCGGCAGGTAGCCGATGCGGATACCGGGTTGCGGGCGCGCTTCACCCTCGATTTCGGTGTCCAGGCCGGCCATGATCCGCAGCAGCGTGGACTTGCCGGCGCCGTTGAGGCCGAGGACGCCGATCTTCGCACCGGGAAAGAACGACAGCGAGATGTCCTTGAGGATGTGGCGGCCGGGCGGAACGACCTTCCCGACCCGGTTCATCGTGTATACGTATTGCGCCATACGGGGTGAAAATCCCTGGAATCGGGTTTGGAAAGACCCATTATAGGAAATGACGGGACGGGCCCCTTGTCGGAAAGGGTTTACCGGGCGACGATTGGCGAGCTATACTTCAGATGCATTGCCAACCAAGCGGCGCATGCGAAAAGGTCCGTGAAAACAACAACATGGGATCGGCGCACGTTCCGCGGGAGAAGAATGTGGCCATGAGCGGAAGAACCATGGGGGCCGTCGCGCTTCTGTGGTGCCTGGCCGGGATGGGCGCCCTCCACGGCGCCGATGCCGGGGTGTTGCCGCATGCCGCGACGAGTTCCGCGATCACGGTCGCGCAATTCGAGGGCAGTTCCGGCTCGGCGAGTCCGGCCTACGGCATCCCGACGCTGTTTTCGATGAACGGCAATATGGCGTTGACGGGCGGTACGAACGCCGCCGGCAAGCCTTCGATCTTCGAGTACGATCGAACGAACGGGACCTGGGGTGCATCGCCGACCGCCGTATTGAGCAGCCCCGACACGACGCACACGTCGGTATTCACGCCCCTGGCCGTTTCCGCGGACGGATCCACCCTGGTCGCCGGGGCGCCTGTCCTGGTTTTTGGTGCCACTCAGGAAGACTGGTCCCGCGTATACATCTATTCGCGGTCGAATGGCGCCTGGTCGCAAGCGCCGGTAGCGGTGTTGAGCAATCCGCGAACCGGCGGCAATGACTCGGACGGGTTCGGCGAGAAGGCAACCCTGTCCGGCGACGGGTCGACCCTGTTGCTTGCGGATCATGCCACGATCGACGGGGTGCCGGACGAAGGCGCGGTTTATCTGTACGAGAAAGTCAATGGCCTGTGGGAGACGAGTCCCGAGGCGACTTTCCTGGACCCCGATCCGATTATCGTCAGCGGCTACGGTGCTACGGTGTCCGCCACGCAATTCGGCTATTGGTCCGCGTCCGTTTCGTCGGACGGGCGCAGCGTGATTATCGGCGATCCGGCCACCGGGCATCCCGGCAAGGCATACCTTTACGAGGCCAACGCCGACGGGACCTGGCCCGCCGACCCGCAGCCGGTAGCGGTTCTGCAGAGGCCGGCTCCGAGTGGAACGGTGGACGACGGGTTCGGCAGCCACGTGGGGTTCGCGCGGGACGGGACGGAGGCGTATGTGGGGACTTCCCGGTTCGATGTAACGCCGACGCTGTACCTCTTCAAGAAGAACAACGGCACGTGGTCGGCGGATGCGGTCAGGACGTTCGTGGTGCCGGATGCCGACACGAGCGCCTACTCGGATACGCATTTCGCGCTTTCCGGCGACGGCAACACCTTGTTCCTGGCGACCTACCAGTCCGTGGAGAGCCAGCCGAACTGTTGCGGCTTCGTGTACGTCTACCAGCGGAAAAACGGAACCTGGGGCCAGTCGCCGGTCAACAGGCTGGCGGAGCCGGACCAATACCTCAGTCCGTATAACAACGCATTCGGCCAGTCGAGCCTGGTGTCCACGACCGACGGCTCGACCGTGCTGATCGGCGATGAGCAACCGGGGAACGTGACTCCGCCAGGGGGCGGCCCGAGCTATCCCGGACCGGGGGCCGCTTTTGCCTTTCACACGACGGACGACTGGGCGCAACCATACACCGGCGGAGGTACGCCGCCGGCTTCCGCCGGCGGTTCGCCGGGCGGTGGGGGCAGCCAGGCCGGAGGATCCGGTGGCGGGTCGCTGGGTGGTCTTGCCCTGGCGGCATTGCTCCTGTTGCTGGCGGTGCGCGGTTACGCCGAACGCGGCAAGCGGCGCAAATCCTGATTGTGCCCGCCTTTTGTTCGAGTGGAAGCCGACTCGACGCGGTATCCTATAGGCCGAAATTCGCCGGGCGAAACTGGGCCCGGAAGTCCCTTGGGAAAAGGAGAGGACCGTGTTTGCCGCCGATATGAAGATTGACGGGTTCGACGAGGACCTGGCCGCCGCCATCGCCAACGAGCGCCGCCGGCAGGAAGACCACGTCGAGCTGATCGCCTCGGAGAACCACGCCAGCCCGCGGGTGATGGAGGCGCAGGGCAGCGTGCTGACCAACAAGTACGCCGAAGGCTATCCCGGCAAGCGTTATTACGGTGGCTGCGAGTACGTCGACGTGGCGGAAAAACTCGCGATCGAGCGCCTAAGGAAGCTGTTCGATTGCGACTATGCCAACGTGCAGCCGCACTCGGGCTCGCAGGCCAACCAGGCGGTGTACTTCGCGCTACTGCAACCGGGCGACACCATCCTCGGCATGTCGCTGGCGCACGGCGGGCATCTCACCCATGGCGCCAAGCCGAACCTCTCGGGCAAGATCTTCAACGCCGTGCAGTACGGCGTGGACGACGACGGCATCGTCGACATGGACGCGGTCGAACGCCTCGCCGTCGAACACAAGCCGAGGATGATCGTGGCCGGCTTCAGCGCCTATTCGCAGGTGCTGGACTGGGCGCGGTTCCGCGCGATCGCCGACAAGGTGGGCGCGTACCTGTTCGTGGACATGGCGCACATCGCCGGCCTGGTCGCCGCGGGCGTGTAACCGAGCCCGTTGCCGCACGCGCACGTGGACACCTCGACCTCGCACAAGACCCGGCGCGCCCCGCGGGTCTTGTGCGTGGTCGCGGTGACCACGTGCGCGTGCGGGAACCGGCTCCGATACTCGCCCGCGGCGACCAGGCCGGCGATGTTCGCCATGTCCACGAACACGTACGCGC
>JBJKSR010000335.1:0-3186 GCA_046703965.1 Gammaproteobacteria bacterium
CGGCTCGTGCCCTGGAAAAACGCCACGAGCCTCCAGGTCACGGTGGCCGTGCTCTCGGGAGTGGTGTGGGCAATAGAGAACCCCAACTGCGGCATCGTCGAGCCGGACGAGATGGACTTCCAGCGTAATCTCTCGATTTGCAAGCCCTACCTGGGCCCCGTGGTCGGTCGCTACACCGACTGGACGCCGTTGCACGAGCGGGGTCGCCTGTTCCCCGAGGATATCGATGCCAGCGATCCCTGGCAGTTCAAGAACGTTCGGGTTGCGTGGTAGGCGGCGCGTAGTCGATCTGGACGATGACGAAGCAGCGCTCGCCGTCCGGCAACTGAACGGTGACTTCCTCATCGAGCCGTCGTCCGAGCAGCGCGCGACCGAGCGGCGAGTCCATGCTGATGTACTCCGGCTCGCGGTCGATCTCGTCGGGTCCGACGATCCGGTAGCGAGCCTCGTGTCCCTCCTCGACCGTCTCGAGCCGCACCCAGGCGCCGAAGTAAATCCGTCCCGGTTCGGCCGGAGGCTTCTCGACCACCACTAGGGCCTCGAGACGCTTGCGCAGGTAGCGCACGCGCCGATCGATTTCCCGCAACCGGCGCTTGCCGTATGTGTACTCCGCGTTTTCGGAGCGGTCGCCCTGGGCGGCCGCTTCTGCCACCGCCCGGGTAACCCGCGGGCGCTCGACGCGCCAGAGCATTTCAAGCTCTTCGCGCAGCCGGGCCGCACCCTGGGGCGTGATGTAGGCGGAAGAGCGCGGCGGTGGCGGACGGTAGCGGCTCATGGCTGTGTCGGGACCCAGATACGCTTCGTCCCATGCGACATAGTGCCGGGGGCCCGGCATTCTGCGCACCGCTTCACGGTCGCGCCTGTCGCGATCGGCCTACACTTTGAAGCGTGGCGACCAAGTACTACACGCACTTCCTGACCGGCGCCGGACGCCCGCAAGCGACGGCGCATGAATGGAGTGGAGTGGTCGAACTGCGCGAGCCGCTGCGCGATCGGCGCGAGATTCGCGAACTGCGCGCTCTGCTGGCGGTCAATTTCAACTTGGACTCGGAGGATATAAGGATCCTTCATTGGGCGCGTCTTCACTGAGTCCCCCTGGGCGGACTGCCCCCCTCGAATAGCGTCCGCCTCGTCGCCCCGATCCGTACAGGATCGGGGCATTTTTCTGCAAGGAGCCCAATACGCGGCGAGGCAAACTGTCATAATATAAAGCCCATGAAACGCGCCACTTTTCCAGTCATTCTTGCCGTCTGCCTGTCCATTGCGGCCGGCGCCGGGGGGTACGCGCAGGCTGCTGCGCCGCCGCCAGGGCCCCAGAACGCGGGCGTCGCTACATCTGCTGCGCTGCCGGTGCCGGTTCAGACCGAGCACTTTGTGCTCAAACCGGGGCAGGACATGATTGGCCGGGTGCAAAGGGTACGGCTCAAGCCGCACCAAGTCCTCTCCGATATTGCCCGCTTGTTCGATGTCGGAAACGACGCGATTAAGCATGCCAATCCCAAGGTCAACCCCTGGCTCGCTCCGGTCGGTACCTTGGTGACCGTCCCGACACAATTCATCTTGCCGGACGCGCCCCACGTGGGCATCGTCGTCAACGTCGCCGCCATGCGGCTTTTCTACTTTCCGCCGCACCGGCCGGGACAACCGCAGGTTGTCATCACGCATCCGGTCGGTGTCGGCAGGCTCGGCTGGCCCACGTATACCGGTGTGACACGCGTGGTCGGGCACATTGTGCACCCGGCATGGATCCCGCCGCGTTCGATCCTGGCCGAGCATGCCCGCGAGGGGGTGCCGCTGCCCCGCGTGGTCGCCGCAGGCCCGAACAATCCGCTAGGCAATTATGCAATGCCGCTCGCCGCGGGGGGCTATTACCCCGACGTGCTCATCCACGGCACTGACAAACCCGCCGGCGTGGGACGGCGGGTCAGCCACGGGTGCATCCACCTGTATCCGGAGGATATCAAGCAGCTGTTCCGGGAGGTGCCGAACGGTACGCCGGTGCGCATCGTCAACCAGCCGTACTTGTTCGCCTGGAAGAACGGGCGACTGTACATGCAAGCCTACGGCGCGCTGCAGGATGACAAGCGTCCGTGGAAGACAGACCCGGCGCTCTTGGCGCACCTGCTGCCTCGCAATTGGGTCAGCGACCTCACGCGCACTGACGAGAAGATTGATTGGAAGGCCGTGCGCCATTTGCTCTCCGACCCCAAAGTGGTGCCCCTGCCGATTTCCGGAACTGGACCGGTACCCCAGACAGTGGTCGCGACGCTTGTGCAGAACCGTTTGCCCAAGGGCTCGGCGTGGAACGGTAAGACGCATCTGCCACTGACCACCGCGCAGTTTGATCAGATTTTATCGCGGATCCACGCCAAGGCTGAGCCGAAGTATCCTGCCTCGGCGGACCCGCCGGGGGCCATCGTCGCCCGCAAGGGTCACGCGAGCGACCCCCATCCAGGGGGTGGTCGCACGGCCGGGACGCGCCGAGTGCGGTAACGGCCGGCGTCAGACGGTTCTTGTGCTACAGTCCCACGGCAGTGACGAAGGTGACGCCGGGGGACACGTCGGTGGCTGAGGGGGATCCGAGCTGTTTCCTCGAATACGACGAGACTGAACCGGCGGCGGGGCACCGCCAGCCGGTGACAGCCTTTGTCGGCCGCACGCTCAAGGGTCCGCTGCACCACGCCGTGTCTGTGGACAGCTTCGCCCAATTTCAGCAGATCTTCGGGGGACTGTGGCAGCCTTCGACGGTTTCTTACGCCGTCGAGCAGTACTTCGCCAGCGGCGGCGTCAAGGCTCTGATCGTACGTGTTGCCAACAGCGCGCACGCGCCGACGCTGAGTCTGCCCGCCGGGGCGCAGGCGCTGCGGCTGGTCGGACTGCAGCCGGGCTCGCGGGACTACCTGCGGGCCTCTGTCGACTACGAGCGCTGCGCCGAGAGTGTAGCGCTGTTCAACCTCGTGCTGCAGCGGGTGCGCGCGGCCGGGTCGGAGCGGGTGGAGGATCAGGAGATTTTCCGCGGCATTTCGCTGCGACCGGATTCCGACCGGTTCATCACCGCTGCTTTGCTGCGCTCGCAGCTTATGCGCGTGATCGAGCCGCTGCCTCAGTGCCGTCCGGATCGGACCGGGCCGGGTCCGGGCGGGTTCACGGTCGGCTACGTCGGCTCCAATTCCGACGGGAATGACG
>JBJKSR010000336.1:0-2578 GCA_046703965.1 Gammaproteobacteria bacterium
GGCCTGGACCGAGACGCAGCCCCCCCGCCCAAGCGGGCGCGCGGGGCTCGGCGGCGCGCCTGAGCGCCCCCTGGACACTGCGGGCGGCCGCTTTGGCGATTAATTTTACTTATAAATCAATTTATTATGCAAAATTTGCCCCCGCCGCCATTGGACAAGGAATATGAAATGCTGTTAGATGCGCTCGGTTTCGAGCCCGTGACCTTCGATACCCTCGCGGCTCGCTCAGGCTTGCCCGGCGAATCGATCGCCTCGATGCGGCTGATTCTTGAGCTGCGGGACCGCGTCGCACCGTACCCCGGCCGCCGTTACGGCCGCATCGATTCGGACTGACTGCTGCACTCAATGACAACCGGCTGCGTTCTCGACGTCCTGATTTACGTTTACGACCACTACATGATGTCGGACCCGGCAGAGGTCCCCGGCAGGCGTCAGATATTCTCTGCGCTGGCGCGCCGGGGCTTCACGGCGTCCGAGGTGGCAGGCGCAATGGAGTGGCTCTCGGTGCTCGCGGAGGGATCCGAGCGGGCCTCAAGCGGCAGCGCCGCCTCGAGCCGGCGGGCCATACGGGTGTTTGCCGACGGGGAGCTCTGGCGACTCTCGGACGAGTGCCGCGCGTTCCTCACGAGGCTCGATCGCGACGAGGTGCTCTCGCCGGAGCAGCGGGAGCTGGTCATCGAACGCACGCTGGCCCTTGAAGTCGAGGAGCCCTCGCTCGAGCAGCTCAAATGGGTGGTGCTCCTGGCGCTGTCCGTGCAGCCGGCGCAAGCCGACGCGTTTGCGCGCTTCGAGGCGCTGATGGCCAGCGAGCGCAACACCGTGCGGCACTGACGGGACACGAGAAGACATGGCAGAAAATCTGGTCGTCGTGGAATCGCCCGCCAAAGCGAAAACGATCAAGAAATACCTGGGCAAGAATTTCGAGGTGCTGGCGTCCTATGGACACGTCCGGGATCTGGTGCCCAAGGAGGGCGCGGTCGATCCGGATCACGGGTATACGATGCGCTACGAAGTGCTCAAAAAGAACGAGCGTCATGTCGAAAGCATCGCCCGCGGCCTGAAGAAGTCCAAAGCGCTGTATCTTGCGACCGACCCCGACCGAGAAGGCGAGGCCATCGCCTGGCACCTGAAGGAAATCCTGCAGGCGCGCGGCGAGCTCGACGGCAAAGCCGTCCACCGTGTGGTCTTCTACGAGATCACCCGCAACGCGATTCGCGAGGCCGTGGAGCGTCCGCGCGAGCTGTCGCGCGATCTGCGCAACGCGCAGCAGGCACGGCGCGCGCTCGATTATCGGGTCGGCTTTAACCTCGCGCCGCTGCTGTGGAAGAAGGTCCGGCGCGGACTCTCGGCCGGGCGTGTGCAGAGCCCCGCGCTGCGCATGATCTGCGAGCGGGAAGCTGAAATTGAAGCCTTTGTCGCGCGGGAATACTGGACGCTGGAGGGTTCCGGCGCCCGGCGGCCGACGGACCCGACAAACGCCGGTACGAGCGGGCCGTTTCCGCTGAAGCTGGTCGAGTATCGCGGCCGCAAAGTCGAGCAGTTCTCCTTTACCAACGAGACGAGTGCGCACGAGGTCGAGCACAGCGTGCAAACGGCGGCCCGCGAGGCGGCCGCAGGCCAGATGCCGGGACGGCTGCGGGTGCTTGCGGTCGACCGAAAGCAGCGGCGCCGCTCCCCGGCACCGCCGTTCACCACCTCGACCTTGCAGCAGGAAGCGGCGCGCAAACTCGGCTTCAACGCCCGGCGAACCATGCGCCTTGCGCAACAGCTGTATGAGGGCGTCGATCTCGGCGAAGGCAACACGGGACTGATCACCTATATGCGCACCGACTCGGTGTCGCTTGCGCAGGAGGCGGTGCGGGAGATCCGGGCGGTCGCGGCCCGCCTGTACGGCCAAGCGGAGGTCGCCGAGGAGCCGCGCGTGTTCAAGACCAAGTCGAAGAACGCGCAGGAAGCCCACGAGGCCATTCGGCCGACCTCCGCGGCGGTGACGCCGGCGGACGTCGAGGGCAAGGTCGACGGCGACCTTTACCGGCTGTATGCGCTCATCTGGAAACGCGCGGTCGCCTCGCAGATGGCGGTGGCCGTCTACGACACGGTCGCCGCCGATATGCTCGCCGGACCCGACGGGCCCGAGCGGCACGTGCTGCGAGCGACCGGATCGACGCTGGTCAAGCCGGGATACATTTCCGTGTATCAGGAAGGAACCGACGACAGCAAACCCGACGAGCAGGACCAGTCCCTGCCGCCGCTGCACGAGGGCGATACGATCGATCTGCTGAGTCTGGAGGCCACGCAGCACTTCACGGAGCCCCCGCCACGTTACAGCGAGGCCTCCCTGGTCAAGGCGCTGGAGGAGCACGGTATCGGGCGCCCCTCGACCTACGCCACGATCATCTCGACCCTACAGGACCGCGAATACGTCGAGATGGACAGCCGCCGTTTCATTCCGACCGACATCGGGAAAATCGTGAACCGTTTTCTGACGGACCACTTTCACCGCTATGTCGAGTACGGATTCACGGCCGCCATGGAAGATGAACTCGATGCGGTCTCGCGTGGCGAGGAGCGCTGGACG
>JBJKSR010000337.1:0-2968 GCA_046703965.1 Gammaproteobacteria bacterium
GTCGTAACGGAATCGGGCGATAGGCAGGCCGTTGCGACGCAGGCGGGACCCGAGCCGCCACGCCTCGCGGCCATGCAGCAGCAATCCGTGCACATACAGGACACGCCCCGCCGCCTGCTCGGCGGCAAATGCCTTACTATCGCCGGGGTTCCCGTTCCGTGACTGTTGCATTGGCTCCTTCTTCTTCGGCTCGACCGCTGACCATTATCGAACTCTGCCTTTCGACGGGGCGCGGCGGCCTGGAGGGTTACGCCGCGGGACTCGTGCGCGACCTCTCGGCGCGAGATCACCGCGTCCTCGTGGTGGCGCGCCCGGGAAGCGAATTCGCCGCACGGGCACAGCGTACACCGGACCTCGAGCTGACCGGCGGCCGCTGGCGTCCCCTGCATGGCGCCGCACGCCTGGCGCGCCTCGCGCGCGACGCGGACATCATCCATATCCATCGCAGTGCCGACCTGGCACTGGCGGCGGCGGCCAAGTGCCTGGCCGGCGGACGCCCGGCCCTCGTCTACAGCCGCCACATGGCGATCACGCGCGACCGGCGACGCAGCCCGGTGCACCGGCTCATGTTCGCCCAGGTCGATCGGATGCTGACCCTCACCGAACAGGTCGCGCGGGCCGCGCGGGAGAAACTGCCGCTCGCCGCCGAACGCGTCACGGCGCTGCCGCCGGGGGTAGAGGCGGGTGACGAACGGATGGATTGCGGCGCGGTGCGCCCGCGGGATACCGACTTCGTGGTGGGGTGCTTTTCGCGCATCGAGCCGGCAAAGGGACAGCACGAACTGCTCGAGGCGCTGATCCGGCTCGATCGCCGCGGCGTGACGATGGGCGCGGTTATCGCGGGACCGGTCATGGATGAGGCGTACGCCGCGCGCCTGCGCTCACGGATCCGCGAAGCCGGCATCGAACGTCGCGTCCGGTTCCTGGACGCGTTTGCCGACGCCCGCCCGGCGATGGCCTGCTGCGACGTCGTGGCCATGCCCTCGCTCAACGAAACCCTCGGACTGGTGCTGATCGAGGCCATGCTCCGCGGAGTGCCGGTGGTGGCCACCGCCGCGGGGGGCGTGCTTGAAGTCATCACCGACGGTGAAACCGGCCTGACCTACCCGGCCGGCGACAGCGCGGCTCTCTCGCACTGTCTCGAGCGCCTGGCTCGCGACGCCGAACTCCGCATCGGGCTGGCGCGCGCCGGGCAAAATTTCGCCCGCGACCGGTACGACCGTGCGCACCACCTCTCCCGCCTGGAGGCGCTTTTCCGCGACCTGGCCGCGCATCCGCGAAGTTGACAGTACCGTGACACGGGGGTCACGATCCCTCTTATAATTGTCGCTTGATTCCGGGGTACTCCCATTGCGCGCAGACGCTTCCACCCACGAACAACGAACTCGTCCTCTCACCATCATCGAGTTGTGCCTGTCCGAGGGCCGGGGCGGGCTGGAGCATTACGCGGCGGAACTGGTACCGGCGCTCGGCGCACGCGGCCATCGCCTGATCGTCGTTTCCCGGGCCGGCAGCGAATTCGAGAAACGCACCGACCAGGACCCCGCGCTGACGCTGCGCCATCACCGTTACCTGCGCTGGATCGGAGCGCGCAAGCTGGGACGCCTGGCTCGCGACGCGGATGTCATCCACATCCATCGCAGCCAGGATCTCGCGCTTGCGGTCCTCGCCAGGCGCCACGCGGGCAATCGAACCGCCCTGGTGTATACGCGCCACATGTTGATCCGCCACGACCGCCACGGCAGCCCCGCGCACCGCTTCATGTTCCGCCACGTGGATCGCCTGCTCACCATCACCGACCAGATATCGGCACAGGCCCATGAGTGCCTGCCGATCGACGCCGAACGGATCACCGCGCTCCCGCTCGGCGTCTCGCCTGCGGGCACGCTGGAGGACTGCAGAGGACTGCGTCCCCCGGGGGCCGGGTTCGTGGTCGGCTGCTTCTCGCGCATCGAGCCCAAAAAGGGCCTGCACGAACTGATCGAGGCGATCGCCCGACTGCGCGAAGCCGGGGTGTCGGCCGGCTGCATGATCGCCGGCCCGGTGATGGATACCCGTTACGCCGCCGCGCTCAAGCGCCAGGTCGAGGAGCGGGGTCTGCAAGGCTGCGTGCGCTTCCTGGGCACGCTGCACCAGGCGCAACCGGCCATGGCCTGCTGCGACGCGGTGGTGATGCCCTCGACCGGCGAAGCGCTCGGCCTGGTGTTGATCGAGGCGATGCTGATGGGGGTGCCGGTGATCGGTTCCGCATCCGGCGGGGTCCTCGAATTCATCGCCGACGGCGAAACCGGCCTGACCTACCCGGTGGGCGACGTGGAGGCCCTGACACGGCGCCTGCGGCGCCTGGCGCTCGAGCCTGCGTTCGCCGGGGCGCTCGGCCGCGCCGGCCGCGAATCGGCCAGCACAACGTTCAACCGCGAGCACCATCTGGCCAGTCTCGAATCGTTGTTCTACGCGGTGGCCGACAACCCCCGATCCGTTGCCGGCGGCTGATCAGGCCGCGATTTCGGGCAGGACGAACCGCTCGATCGCGAGGCGGTTGCTCCAGGAACTGACGCGTTCCACGGCCCGTCGCGCCGGGAGCCAATCCCAGCGCAGATGCTCGCTGCTCAATCGCACCGGCGCCGGCGCATCCAGCCACAGCCGGAACCAGTGTTCGCGGTTTTCCCGCACGTCCGGCGCAAACCGGGTCCGCCATTCGGGCAGGATGTAGAATCGCGCGCCGATCTGGAGATCCTCCAGCGCGTCGATCCCGGCGACCAGGCCGGTCTCCTCGCGAAGCTCGCGGTGCGCCGCTTCCGCGGCACTCTCGCCCCAACGCAGCGATCCCGTGACCGACTGCCAGAATCCCGTCGGATACGAACGCTCTATCAGAAGCACCTCGCCCGTGCGGGCGGCCACCAGCACCAGCACCGACTCCGGTCGCTTGTAGCCGGCGCCGGACAAAGCCAACTCAGCCGCGCTGCCG
>JBJKSR010000338.1:0-2524 GCA_046703965.1 Gammaproteobacteria bacterium
TGGCGACGACGCCGATCAGGCCGACCGCGATGCCGAGACCGCGCGAATCGAAGCGGTGGGCGAAGAAATCCGCCTGCGTGATCAGCCCGTGGTCGCGGGCGTAGCGCCATACCCGCGGCAGGAGCCAGTAGCCGAGCGCATAGGCGACGACGCCGTAGGCGATGATGTAGAAGGCGGGCGCGCCGCGCCCGTAGGCGTAGCCGCTGGCCCCGAGGAAGGTAAAGGTGGTGTAGATTTCCCCCGCCATCAGCAGGAACACCAGCGCCGCTCCGAAGCCGCGGCGCCCGATCGTCCACTGCTCCATGTCCATCCGCCGCCCGCGTCGGGCGGCAAGACCCAGCATCATGGCCAGGACGAAGACCAGGGCGACGAGTGCGAGCGCCATCAGGCGTCGTTGTCCCGCGAGGCGCGCCGGCGCGGATCGAGCCAGTACACGGCGCCCATGGCCGCCGCGCCGACGACCGCCCACAGGCTGACCCAGAACATCAGGAACGGCAGGCCGAATACGAACGGCCGGGTGCGGTTGAGGAAAAAGGGCCCCACGAGCAGGGCCACCACCGGTATCAGCGCGACCACCGCGCGCAGCGCGGTGGTCAACGGCGGGGCGCGCTCAGAAGGATTCGACATGCGGGCGCAGGTCCAGCTCGAGCGTCCAGGCCGAGCGGGGCTGGCAATACAACTGCCAGTACGCCTCGGCGATGTCCTCCGGCGCGAGGAAGGTTTCGGGCGCCCGGTCGGGCTGGCGCTCGCGTGCCGAGGGCGTGGCGATCTGGCCGTCGATCACCGCGTGCGCGACGTGCACGCCCTTGGGGCCGAATTCGCGCGCGAGGCTCTGGGCCAGCGCCCGCAGGCCGAACTTGCCCACCGCCAGGCCGGCGAAACCGGCCCCGCCGCGAAGGGCCGCGGTCGCGCCGGTGAACAGCAGCGTTCCGCCCCCTGTATCCAGCATCGCGGGCAGCACCTCGCGCGCGCACAGGAAGCCGCCGTAGCAGTTCACCCGCCAGGCGGTCTCGAACCCGGCGGGATCGATGTCCAGGAAGCCGCCGGGCGCGTAGGAGCCGGCGTTATAGACGAGCACCGAGGGGTCGCCCAGCGTGTCGCGGGCGCGGGTGAACGCGGCCGCGACCGATTCGCGGTCGCCGGCGTCGCATTCGAAGCCGTGCGCGCGGCCGCCGTTTCCGTTCACCTCCGAGGCGATGGCCTCGTAATGGCGGGGCGAGCGGGCCAGCAGGGCCACGGTATGCCCCCCGCGGGCGAAGCGTTCGGCCAGCGCCGCGCCCAGTCCCGGGCCGACGCCGACGACGCAGGCGATGTCGCGGTTCTTCGTCATTGGGTCCTCCGGTCCGATCCAGACCCGAAGGGTAGCATTTTGCGCGGGCGCGCGTGCCGGGGGTCATAATGACGCCATGGACGATCCGACCTATGCGGAAGGAGCCTGTCGATGAGGCCGGCGCTGTGGCTCGACATCGGCGTGGCGCTCGGCGCGCTGGTCGCACTGTTCCTGATGGCGAGCGGTGTGCGCCACGTGCGCCGCCGCCATCGGGTCCGCGGGGCGGTGCACGGGTTGAGCGGCGTCGTGGTCGGGTGCCTCGCGGCGATCGTGATGCTGATCGGCATCAACCTCCTGACCTATGCGCGCTTCACGGCCGAGCGGCCGGTGGCCATGGTGCGTTTCCGCGAACTCTCGCCGCGGCACTTCGCGGTCACGCTGGTGCGCCACGACGGGCGTACCGTGCGCGCCACGCTCGCCGGCGACGAGTGGGAACTCGATGCCCGCATCATCAAGTGGAAGGGGATTGCGACGGTCCTCGGCTTCAAGCCGCTGTACCGGCTGCAGCGCCTGAGTGGGCGCTACACGCGAATCGGCGACGAACTCTCGCGTCCGCCCACCGCCGTTGCGCTGGCAGACGAGCCGGGGGTGAGCCTGTGGGACCTGGCGCACCGCGAAGCGGGCTGGTTGCCGCTGGTCGATGCCGCGTACGGCACGGCGACCTACCTGCCGATGAGCGACGGTGCAGCCTACCGCGTGAGCCTCAGCGTCACCGGCCTGCTCGCACGCCCGGCCAACGCCGCCGCCCGCAAGGCCGTCGAAGACTGGGAGTAGGGTCTGCCGCCCGGCAGTCCGCGGGCGCGTCTTTAAACTCTCGCAACGCCGCTACGAAGGAAGCAACTTTCGGAGAGGGATGGAATTGGACGAAGGAATCGCGACTGAAGTCGCTCCTACCGGTGCTGGACGAAGGGTTGTGGAAGCGGCGGTGCCCGCCGCGAAGGCTTGTGCCGGCAGAGGCCTTCGCGGTCGGGACGATCGCTGCCACAGGTGCCGAGCGAAGCGCAGTAGGAGCGACTTCAGTCGCGATCCCTACTTCGAATGCCCTTTCCTTGTTGCGCAATCAAGTCAAGAGAAATCCCGCATTTCCCTCGCGTTCTCTGCGTCTCTGCGAGAGTCTTTCCTGCCGCGGGAGGCGGTCAATCGGCCACGAGGGCGCGCATCGCCGACAGGTGATGGCTGGCGGCGGCCTCGCGC
>JBJKSR010000339.1:0-2856 GCA_046703965.1 Gammaproteobacteria bacterium
TCTTCTTCAGGGCGGCGGCCTCTATCTGGCGGATTCGTTCGGCGGATACCCCGTATTCTTCCGCCAGCTCGTGGAGGGTGGCCTTCGGCTCGCTCAGCCACCGGCGGCGCACGATGTCCTGGCTGCGTTCGTCCAGCTTGGCCAGGCCTTCGTGCAGGCGGCGGTGCCCATCGGCCGCGGTCCGGGTTTCCTCGACTACCACGGCCGGATCGCTGTCGGCCGGCGCTTCGAGGTAGGCCACGGGAGCAAATGCCCCCGCATCGTCATCGTCGACATCCACCGGTGCGTCGAAGCCGATGTCCTGGCCGGCGAGGCGGGACTCCATCTCGACAACTTCGCGCGCGGGAACGCCGAGATCTCTGGCCACGGCATCCACCTCGCCCTGGCTGAGCCAGCCGAGGCGCCGCTTGGAACCGCGCAGGTTGAAGAACAGCTTGCGCTGCGCCTTGGTGGTCGCCACCTTGACGATACGCCAGTTGCGCAAAATGAATTCGTGGATTTCGGAGCGAATCCAGTGCACGGCGAAGGAGATCAGGCGCACTCCGACATCCGGATCGAACCGCTTGACGGCCTTCATCAGGCCCACATTGCCTTCCTGGATCAGATCGCCCAGCGGCAGGCCGTAGCCGCGGTAGCCGCGGGCCACATGTACCACGAAACGCAGGTGGGACATGACCAGTTCCCGGGCCGCATCGACGTCTCCGTCGTCGCGGAAGCGGCGCGCAAGCACCTGTTCCTCGTCTTTCGAGAGGATCGGAATCTGGCGAACCGCGGCCATATAGGCCTCGACGCCGCCGGCCGGTGACAGCGCGAGATTCCGGTTCAGGGTGGCCAGGGCCTGGGTCATGCAATTACCTCCATACGAACCAAATTTTAGCACTCGGGAGATTTGACTGCCAAACCCGGCATGGGTTCCCGAGGCGCTGTTTTATTTATAGTTTTTTATAGGTGGGGGCGCCATGACGTAAATCAAGACCCTCGCTGCTCTATCCCGGTTCGATGGCGCGCAGATGGCGGCCGACCGAGAGTATTGCGCCCAGCCAGCCGAGGCACCCGCCGGCCACGATCATGGCGAGCAGGCCTGCGAAACCGGGCCCCTGCAGGCCGGCCGCTCCGCCATAGAGGTGGGTCAGCCGGGCCACCGGCGCGGCGAGCAGGGCGAGGGCGATCTCGACGAGGATCCAGCCGGTGAATCCGCCGCAGGCGCCGTACCAGAGCCCGCCGTATAGAAACGGCCGGCGCACGAAGGCGTTGGTCGCCCCGACCAGTTTCTGGACCTCGATCTCGGTACGCCGGTTCTGGATTTCCAGCCGCACGGTGTTGCCCACCACCAGCAGCACGGCGAGCGCGAGCAGTCCCCCCAGGACCCAGACGGCACGGCGGGCTATCGAGAGCATGGCATCGAGCCGGGCGATCCAGGTGCTGTCCGTCACCACCGTGTCCACGTTCGGCAGCGCGCCCAGCCGCTTCGAGAGGCGTCGCACCGATTGCAGGTGCGGGTCGGCGGGCGTCACCACGAGCACCGGCGGAAGCGGATTTTTGTTCAGCGTCTCCACGGCCTGCTGGAATCCCGCCATGTGTTTGAATTCGGCGAGTGCCTGGCCCGGGGTGATGCTGCGTACCGAACGCACGCCGGGCAGGGCGCTCACCGCCCGGTTCGCCGTGGCCAACGCGCCGTTTCCGGCCGCGGGCTTAAGGAATACCGAAATCCGGGCCGAGCCGCGGGAAATCCCCGTGAGCGCGCTCGCGTTGTGAACCAGTACCGCGAGCCCGAGGGGCAGGGCCAGTGCAATCGCCGCGACCCCGATGCTCATGAGGCTGGCACCGCGGCCCCTCCACAGGCGGCCCAGGCTCGCGAAAGCCGCGTGCCCGTGTTGGGTGGGCAGCGCGCGAATACGCGCACGGAGGCGGTGCGGCCGGGGCCGTGGAGGCGACTCAGCCATGGGACGTGACCAGTCGGGGGGCGGTCAGTTCGCCGTGCGACAGCGACAGCACGCGATGGCCGAGCCGGGAGACGAGCATGTGGTCATGGCTGGCGACGAGCACGGTAACGCCGACGGCATTGAAGCGCTCGAACAGGCGCATGATGTCCAGCGACAGTTCGGGGTCGAGGTTGCCGGTGGGCTCGTCGGCAATCAGCAGCGGGGGGCGCGTCGAAACCGCTCGCGCGATGCCGACCCGCTGCTGTTCGCCGGAAGACAGTTCCAGCGGGCGGGCCCGTTCGCGCGCCAGCAGGTCCACCTGGTCGAGCGCCGCGCGAACCCGGCGGCCTGTCTCGCGCTGCGAGTAACCGGCCACCACGAGCGGCAGGGCCACGTTGTCGAATACGGTACGGTCGGTCAGGAGCTTGTGGTCCTGGAACACCACGCCGACATGGCGGCGGTGATAGGGGATCCGCCAGCGGGGCAGGTGGGCGAGGTTGCGCTTGCCGAAGAAGATCTGGCCGCGCGTGGGACGCTCCAGCAGGGCGATCAGCTTGAGCAGGGTCGATTTGCCGGCCCCCGAATGGCCGGTCAGGAAGACCATTTCACCGGCCTCGAGTTCGAAGTCCACGTTGTTCAGCGCCTCATGCCCGCCGGGGTAGCGCTTGCTGACGTTGACGAAGCGGATCATGCCGCGCTTCCCACCAGGGCCGCGGCGAAATCGTCGGCATTGAAGGGCTCCAGATCCTCGATCCCTTCACCGAGCCCTACGAAGCGCACCGGGAGCCCCAGTTCGCGCGTAATGGCCACCACGGCCCCGCCCTTGGCGCTGCCGTCCAGCTTGGTGACGACCAGCCCGGTGGTGCCGATGGTGGCGGTGAACTGCCGTGCCTGCACGAGCGCATTCTGCCCGGTATGGCCGTCGAGCACCAGC
>JBJKSR010000340.1:0-2922 GCA_046703965.1 Gammaproteobacteria bacterium
ACTCCGCCGCGCGAGGAACCGCAAAGGCCGTGCCCCGCGGGCGCGGCCTTCTTTGATTGGCCGCTGCCTTATGATGAGTCCTTGCGCCCGCATGGAACGATACCCATGGGAAACCGCTTGAGCCGGATTTATACGCGCACGGGGGACGACGGCACCACCGGACTGGCCGACGGCAGCCGGGTGGCCAAAGCGAGCGCCCGCGTGGAGGCGTATGGCACGGTCGACGAATTGAACGCCACCCTCGGTCTGGTACTCGCCGCGGCCATCCCGGCCCCCGTGCGCGAGACGCTGACCCGCATCCAGCACGAGCTGTTCAACCTGGGCGGCGAGCTGGCCACGCCGGGCGCCACGATGATCGACGCGGCGTCGGTAACCCGGCTGGAGGAAGCGCTGGACGCTTACAACGCCACGCTGCCGCCGCTCAAGGAATTCATCCTGCCGGGCGGGGGCACGGCCGCGGCATCCTGCCATCTGGCCCGCACGGTGGCACGCCGCGCCGAGCGGCGCCTGAGCGCCCTTGCCGCCGGGGAAACGATCAACCCGGTCGGTCTGCAGTACCTCAACCGCCTGTCGGACCTGCTCTTCGTGCTGTGCCGCATACTCACGCGCGCCGCGGCGGGCGAAGAAATCCTCTGGGAAAGCGCCCGCCTGGCCCGGGGCGAGAGCGAAAGCTGACCGTCCGCGGCCCGCCGGCCGCGGACCTTAACGGAGCGACAGGCGCACGGGATTCGGGAGCGGCCGGGTATTCGCTGCGTCGGCGCCGGCATCATCGCCGTGAGGCACCGCCGTGTCGTTCCAGGTTGCGGCGGGCCCGCTGGAGGTCACGGCATACCGCAAGTGCTCCCTCGAGAATGCGTGGCGTAGCGCGTCCGAGAATTTCCCCGGGCACGACGAAGAGGTTGCCGTGGCGCACCGCCGGCAACCACGGCCAGCGTGTCCAGGCCCGCAAGGCCCGTTTGGCCCCGCGGTAGCTGCCGACCAGGATGACCTGCGGCTTGCGCGCCAGCACGGAGGCGCGCGTCACCACCGGCGCCAACTTCCCGAGATCGTAGAACACGTTGCGCCCGCCGCACAGTTGCAGCACCTGGCTGATGATCTGGCGGCCGCCGACCGTGTAAAGCGGATTGTCGGAAAGCTCGTAGAACACGCTCAGCGCACGGCGGTGCGAATAGGTGCGCGCCAACCGCGCCCGCTGCGCCAGAAAGGCCGCCGCCGCCCGCCTGGCCACGCTCTCGGTACCGGCTAGACGACCGATGCGCCGGATGGCGCCGGCGATGTCGCCGAGCCGGTGCGGCGCCACCAGCATGAGGGTCAGGTCGAGCCGTTCCAGCGCGTTGCGCTCCGACGGCGGCGTACCGCTCGCCCAGCCGATCACCAGGTCGGGCCGCAGCGCGGCGATCCTTTCCAGGTCGATGCGGAAGGCATCGCCCACGCGCGGCAACTTGCGCGCCGCCGCCGGCCAGTTGCTGTACGCGGAGACGCCCACCAGGCGCTTGCCGGCACCGGCGGCGTACACGAGTTCGGTGACGCTCGGGGCGAGACTGACGATGCGCCGCGCCGGGGCCGGGAGACTCACCGTGCGGCCCAGCCCGTCTTTTACCTGCACGGGCGCGGCCATCGCGGCCGGTACCCCGGCGGCGCACAGGATCAACAAGGCAAGCCGGCGTCGGGTCAGAACAACCAACCGAGCAGGGTGATCACGCCGATGACCGTAAGCCAGATGATGAAGCCGCGCCAGATCAGGTCGACCGCGGCGTGGATCAGTTCCACCTCGTCGGTGGCATCGCCGGCCACGGCACGCACGGCACGGCGCCCGGCATAAGCCAGCACCACGCCGCCGCGCTGCCAGAAATGCGTGCCCGTCTCGGCCCAGGCCCGGCGAATGTCGCTCAGCGCCTCATCGAAGTTGCCGGCAACGGCATAGGTCATCGCCAACAGGTGCAGTGGAATCCAGGCGAGCACCCGTTTCAGCCCCAGCGTCCAGCGCGCATAGTGGCTGTCGGGCGCGTCGAAAGCCGCGCGTATGGCCAGCGTATCGGTGCTTCTGTACAGCACGGCGCCGAAGGGGCCCAGCAGGGCGAACCAGAATATGACGCAGAAGAGGTAGTCCCCGGCGCGGGCGAGTACCGCCTCGGCCACCTGCTCGCCGGCCGTGGAAAGATCGGCGGGCGGCTCCCTCTCCAGCAACATCTCCGCGATCGCGCGCGCGCGCGCGCTGTCGCCTGCGGCCCGGGCGCGCAGGTAGGCGGAGGCCTCCAGAGTCAGGTTGCGGGGCCCCAGGCACAGGACCAGCACCAGCACGCCGTAGATAAAGGCAAAGAAGGCGTTGAGCCGGCCCAATCCGATGCCAATCGCCCCCACCACGAAGGCGAGCACGAACACCGGAACCAACGCAGCGAGAATTTGCGCCGGGGCGCCGGTAGTGCGCGCTGCCTGTGCCCAACGCGCCAGCGGGGTCTCGTACCAGCGGTGCAGGCGCAGGTGTTCGAACCAGCGGATAACCTGGTCAAGCAGAAGCGCGACGAGAATGATGATGAAGTTCATGTCCCGGCTTCCCCACCTGGGCTTTTTGTCGGATCGCGCCGGAAATTGTAACCCGCATGCCGCAGATCCCCGAGCAGGCGTTGCCAGTCGAACGCGGGTCCGGGATCCGTCTTGCGGCCGGGGGCGATATCGCAGTGCCCCGCCAATCCGTGTTCCCCGATGCCGGGGTAGCGTTCGCGCAGGGCGCCGACGAGGGTCGCGAGGCGGCCGTACTGCTCCCGCGCATAGGGGTGCTCGTCCGCCCCTTCCAGCTCGATGCCGATGGAGAAGTCGTTGCACTCGTCGCGTCCGCGCCACGCCGAGCGCCCGGCATGCCAGGCGCGGCGCTCGGTGGAGACGAACTGGAGCAGGGCGCCTTCCCGGGAGATGTAGAAATGG